>CATJIW010000133.1 GCA_949740745.1 uncultured Lachnospiraceae bacterium
AATGGTTCCCGTGGGGATTTTCGGATTGTAGGTTTCCTCATCCCTGTGCTCCACCAGGCCTTCCACGGAAATACACTCCTCCTTACGGATTCCCTTTAAAAGCTCCGTGTCCCGAAGCACCACCTGCATGACTCCGTACATATCTCGCAGATCCAGAAAGGACACGCCGCCGTGGTCCCGGATGTTTTCCACCCATCCGGCGATCCTGATCTCCTTCCCCACGTCTCCCTCTCCCATCTGATCCATGGTCTTGCTGCGGTAAATGTCTGACATCTTCATTCTCTCCTTTTCCACAATAAAACAGCAGGCAGCTGCGAAACTCAAAATTTCCTTGAATATTCCGGCAATACTTCTCCGGTTCTGGTCTTGCCGGAACGCCTGGCGCAGCAGGCTTCCAACGAACATACTGCCAGAATGCTCCCGCAATTTCACATTTCGCAATTACCCAAATAAAAACAGAGCTGCCCGTCCTCAAAATTTCTTTCAGGACGAACAGCTCTTTCTGTCCGCGGTACCACCTGATTTACTGCCTGAAACGCAGTCCCCTCATGGCCTGCCGGATAACGCCCGGCCTGCGGCGCACCTACTGTCTGCTTTCCCGCAGAGTTCAGCTTGCGGCTCGGAAGTGTTATTCATGCGGACTCCTTCTGCGGGGTTCCCACTGTCTCCCGCTCACTGGAAGCGATCTTCCGCACTACTTCTCTTCGTCATCGCCTTTGACTTTTCTTACCGTATTTTATAATAGGAAACTTTTTTTGTCAATTCTTAAATTTCTTTCTCCCTTTCTTTCCGTTTCATTATGCTCCGGTTTTCTGAAAACTATTACGGATCGCTTTTCCGCCCGCACCCGTTGCAACTTCTTCAAAAAAAGAGTATACTAACCTTTAGAGTGATATACAAAACTCACCCAAGGAGTATACTTCATGAAATTATTATCAATTGTGGTTCCCTGCTATAATTCGCAGGACTATATGGAACACTGCATCGAATCCCTCCTTCCCGGCGGGAAGGAGGTCGAGATCCTGATCATCGACGACGGATCCAAGGACGATACGGCCAAAATCGCCGACCGTCTGGCGGCCCGGCATCCGGACATTATTCAGGCCATCCATCAGCCAAACGCCGGCCACGGCGGCGCCGTCAACGCAGGGCTCGCCCATGCCTCCGGCCTGTTTTTCAAGGTGGTCGACAGCGACGACTGGGTGGACGCAGACGCCTACCGGAGCATTCTGGATTTTCTGCGCACTGCCGTGAACGAGGACCGTCTGCCGGACCTTCTGCTTTCCAACTATGTCTATGAAAAGCAGGGGGCTTCCCACAAAAAGATCATGCATTACCGGAACTATTTTCCCACGGACACCTATTTTACCTGGGACGACGTGAAGCCTCTGCCGCCCACCACTTACATCCTGATGCACTCGGTCATCTACCGGACCAACGTGCTGCGTCTCTGCGGCATGAAGCTTCCGGAGCACACCTTCTACGTGGACAACCTGTTCGTGTTCCAGCCCATGCCTTACGTGAACACCATTTATTATATCGACGTGGATTTTTACCGCTATCTCATCGGCAGAGAGGATCAGTCGGTCAACGAATCCGTTATGATCTCCCGGCTGGACCAGCAGTACCGGGTCAATTACCGGATGATCGACGTCCTGCTTAAATCCGGCGTCCGTTTTAAAAGCGACACCCAGTGCAAGAATATGTGCTCCTATCTCAATATCATCATGAGCGTTTCTTCCATTATGGCGATCAAGTCCGGCACTCCCGAACATCTTCGCTGGAAGAAGGAGCTGTGGCAGTACCTGAAGGAGGCGAATCCCTCCCTTTACCGGAAATTCCGCTTCCGGACGATTCTTGGCATCTTTATGAACCTGCCGGGCTCTGCGGGGCGGATGATCTCCGTGACCGCCTACAACATCACTCAGAAAATCTATGGCTTTAACTGATCCTTTTTCTTTTTTCACTATTCTAAAGGCCGGTGCATCTGCTCACCGGCCCTTCTCTTTTTGCCTTGCGATCCATTTCTGGACCGCCTTCTCATCTGAAATATAGGGAACGAACCCGTCCCTCACCCGCTGGGTCTCTTCTGCACCCTTCCCTGCCAGGATCACCACGTCACCCGGCTCTGCCGCCGAAAGAGCCGCCCATACCGCCTCTTCCCGGTCGGGAATGATCCGGCAGGGCTTTTGGATATGGCGCCTGATCTCCTCGCAGATGTCCGTCACGCTTTCATAGCCGGGATCGTCGGCCGTCAGGTAAACGTAGTCCGCATACTTTTCCGCCAGCACGCCCACGTCCCTTCTGCGCACCGGGGACCGCTCCCCCTGGCTTCCGAACACGGAATGAATGTGCTTTGGCGAAAAGGTTTCCTTCACCGCCTGATACACGTTCAGGAAGCTTAAATAATTGTGGGCGTAATCCACCACGATGCGGATCCCCCGATACTCCGTCACCATCATCCGCCCCGGAATGCGGACGGAACGGATTCCCTCCTGAATGGTCCCTGCGTCGATGCCCATGACAAAGGCCGCCAGGATCGCCGCCGTCAGATTCTCCACGTTGAACCGACCCACCAGGCTGGTCGAAAAGGCATACCACTGCCCCTCAAAGCCCAGCTCGAACCGGCTCCCCGACGCATCCGACTCGATATTCCGGATCCTTCCGCCGCAGGAATCGTCATGACCGTAAAGGATCACCCGCTTTCCCCTGCACCCGGCCATGACCTGGTCGAAAAAGCGAGTCTCTCTGTTGACGATCACCGTATCGCACTGGGACAGGAAAGCAATCTTACAGCCCACGTATTCCTCCAGGGTGGCATGCTCCTTCCCGCCTATATGATCCTCGTCCACATTGAGGAAGATTCCCACGGGAAACCGCTCCCCATAGACGCGGGAAAGCTTCATGGCCTGGGAGGACACCTCCATGACCACGTGGTCACAGCCGTTTTCCACCGCCTCCCGGAAATAAAACTGGAGCTGCGCCGGCTCCGGCGTCGTCAGATGGCTCACCAGGGATTCCTTTCCCGTGAACACCTCCATGGTGGAAAAGACCGCCGTCTTCCTCGGCCTCCCCGCATCCAGGATCGACTTTAAAATATAGGCCGTGGTGGTCTTCCCCTTCGTCCCCGTAATGCCCGTGACAAACAGCGCCTCCCCCGGATTTCCGTAAAACCACCGGGCCGCCAGGGAGGCCGCCCGCCGGATATCCTTCACCAGAATCCTGGGCAGGGAAACGCCGTAGTCCGTCTCCGCCATATAGAGGACGGCCCCCTGCCCGGCGGCCATCTCCAGATATTCTTTTTTAAAGGCGTAGCCCTTACAGACGAAAAACGCCCCTGCCTTCACCTCTCTGGAATTGGCAGTAAAAAAGTCCGGCCTGACCTTCTCCGCTCCCTCCGACGCCTCCGAAAGAAGCCCTTCCCGGTAAAGAAGCGCCAGCAGTCCCGCCACGCCGTCCCGCTCCCTGGTCTCTCCGCTCTCCCTTACTCCTGTCTCCCTCATCCTCACTTCACGTTCCATGCCCCTATCCCTTACTTTCTCTCCGGTATAATCTCCAGCCAGTAACCGTCCGGATCCGAGATGAAGTAAATTCCCATGGCCGGATTCTCAAAACAGATGCATCCCATCTCCTTATGCTTTTCATGGGCCGCCTCAAAATCCTCCACCAAAAACGCCAGATGGATCTCATTGTCCCCCAGGTTATAGGGCCTGTCCATGTCTCTCAGCCAGGTCAGCTCCAGCTGGTGAGACGTCTGCCCGTCCCCCAGGTATACCAGGATAAAGCTTCCGTCCTCCTTCTCCTTCCTGCGTACCTCCGTAAGCCCCAGGGCCTCCTTATAAAAATCCAGGGATTTTTGCAGATCAAATACATTCAGGTTGTTGTGGGCAAATTTAAAATTCATAAACTCCTCCTTTTCATCAGCAACAGCAGCTGATTTTCCTAAAATAATCCTTCCGTCAGCAGCTTCTAATAGATTTGCGGCACGGTCAAAGCCTCCTCCTTCTACGCCAGAATTCCCATAACCAGGTGGGTCAGGAATGCGCAGCCCCAGGCGATCACGCACTGGCCGGCGGCCACGCCTGCCGCCCATTTCCCTCCCAGCTCCCGCTTAATAGAGGCAACGGCCGCCACGCAGGGCGTATACAAAAGGCAGAACACCAGAAGGGCCCCTGCCGCCGCCGGAGTGAGGGTCTTCAGGAGGGCCGCGGTCGCTCCGAACAGCACCGACAGGGTGGAGACCACGCTCTCCTTCGCCATAAAGCCTGCGATCAGAGCCGTGCAGATCCTCCAGTCGCCAAAGCCCAGCGGCGCAAAAAGCGGCGCAAGCCTTCCGGCGGCCGCCGCCAGAATGCTGTCCTTTGAATCCGTCACCACGTTCAGGCGGATGTCGAAGGTCTGCAGGAACCAGATCACGATGGTCGCCACGAAAATCACGGTAAAGGCCCGCTGGAGAAAGTCCTTGGCCTTTTCCCACAGAAGCCTCGCCACATTTTTAAAGCCCGGCATCCGATAATTGGGAAGCTCCATAACAAAGGGCACCGCCTCTCCCCGGAAGATGCTGTTTTTAAACAGGAGCGCCAGCAGGATCCCCATGAAGATCCCAAAGAAATACAGCCCCACCATGATCAGTCCGCTGTATTTCGGAAAAAACACCGCCGTGAAAAAACCGTAAATGGGAAGCTTCGCCGTACAGCTCATAAAGGGCGTCAGAAGGATGGTCATTTTCCGGTCCCGCTCCGAGGGCAGGGTCCGGCTTGCCATGACTCCCGGCACCGTACATCCAAAGCCCACCAGCATGGGCACGATGCTCCTGCCGGACAGGCCGATCTTTCTGAGAAGCTTATCCATGACAAAGGCGACTCTGGCCATGTACCCGGTGTCCTCCAGAAGCGACAGGAAAAAAAACAGGGTCACGATGACGGGCAGGAAGCTCAGGACGCTTCCCACGCCGTTAAAGATCCCGTCAATGATCAGGGAATGGAGCACCCGGTTCACATTCCAGGCGGCAAGGGAACCGTCCACGTATGCCGCCAGCC
>CATJIW010000134.1 GCA_949740745.1 uncultured Lachnospiraceae bacterium
TAGCGGCTGCCAAGCCTTAGCTGCTCCGCCGCCTTCCCGCCGTTCCCTTTTCCAAAAAACAGGAAATACACTGCCGTCCCGGCCGCCAGGACCGCAAGAAGCCCCAAAAGAAGAAGCCAGTATTTTTTCCCGGATCTTCGCTCCTCCGTTTTCATCGGCCCTGCGCCCTTTTCAGGCATTCCGCCTCCTGCCAGCCTCATGCCGTTTACCGGCACACCGTTTCCTGCCAGCCTCATGCCGTTTACCGGTGCACCGTTTCCTGCCGGCGCCCTGTCATTTACCGGTGCACCGCAGTGCTCGCAAAAACGGGCATTTCCTTCTATTTGTTTTCCGCAGCTGATACAATACATACACCTTCTCCCTTCTTGAATTTCCGCATCATCATTTTGAGTTTTTTCACAGCCAGTTCCCGTCCTCAAGATCCCGCATCATTACGTCCAGCATGGACATTTCCTGATCGTCCCCGACGTCTCCGTACCGTTCCTTTGCCTTTCCGTAATACTCTGCAAACAGCCGGTAATCCCGGTCAGCATTTTCCCTGCTCTGCTGAAGGTCCGCCTCCAGATATGCCAGCCGCTTGTATCCCACATAGTCCTCCGGATACTGCTCCGTCATCTGAAGAAGCATGGCCCTCGCACCTTCGTAATCCTCAGTCTGTTCCCGGAGAACCGCAATATTCTCCATCATCTGCCTGGCTGCATAGCCCTTTTCGTATAAGGCTTCAAACCGCTCCAGGGCCTTCCGGTAATATTCCCCGCCGTCTCCTTCCTCCGATTCCGCCCTGCGGACGTAGGCATCCGCCAGACGTTCGCTGATCTCCATGGCAGAGCCGGCTCCGCCCGCACGGTTTTCCTCCTGCTCCAGAAAACTGATCTCCTCGTCGATCCATGAGATTCCCAGCTCCCGGTACGCCCTGTCGCCCAGGAGGACGGCCCGTTTCCGAAGGTGCTCCTCTGCCGTGGAAGCGATCACACGCAGAAGATACTCCCTGGCCTCTTCAAAGTTTCCTTTTACACAGGCGATCTCTCCCTGGACCATGTAAATGGAATCCTCTCCCAGATTAAGGGACACGGCCTGCTTTAACATGGCCTCCGCCTCGTCAGCCCTTCCCTGCTTTGCCAGGGCGATCGCATAATCCCTGTAATACAGGCTGTTGTCTCCATACTGCCCTATGGCCGCCTTCAGATACTGCTCCGCATCCGGATAATCCTCTTCCTCCAGATAACTGTTGCCAAGCATATAATAAATATTCCCCAAAAGCTGCCTGTCGCCTTCTGTCTCCACCTGGTAAGAGGTGTTCTGCAGGAAGTCCGTCCCATAACGGATGCATGCTTCGTATTCTCCCTGCCGATAGCGCCTGAGCACCTCGCATTCATAAGCGTCAAGCCGCTTTGGCCGAAGCTTCAGCGCCCCCGCAAGGAGCCCTGCAGCCGCCTCATATTCCTGACGTTCAATCGACTCCCTTGCCTGCTCCACCTTTCGCCCGTAAGCCGCATCCTTCTTTCCCTGCCACGCCCAAAAGCCTCCGGCCAGCGCCAGAAGCAGGGACAGGAAAAGGACTGCCAGACAGATTTTCTTTCTTTTGCGCCTTCTCCTGCTGTTTTGATATTCCGACTCCAGCTCATGGATATGCCTGAGAGCATATAAAAGCTGGCCGCCGTTTTGATACCGCTCCTCCGGCAGAAGCTCCATCGACTTTTCCAGGATGCGGGAAAGCCCCTCCCGCAGGCCGGCCCGGCTCTGGCCGGCGGGAACCATCCGTTCAAAATCCCGGCCCGGCTTCACTCCGGTCGCAAGATGGTAAAAGGACGCCCCGAAGCTGTAAACGTCAGAACGCTCGTCCACGCCCCGGCCGACGATCTGCGCCACAAGTCCGTCCGTGCCGCCAGGCTCCTCTCTGCTTCCCCGCTCTCCCCCGGCGCAGGTTTGACAGGTATAAAAATCCGGATACTGCTCCGGCGGGGAATAGCCTCCGCTGATCCCGGACGAAGTCCGGATGCTGTGGTCAAACACCAGAGAAATATTAAAGTCGATCAGGCAGATGTTCCCCTCCGGAGTCACCATGATGTTGGAGGGCTTGATGTCGCTGTGGATCACGGGCGGCGTCTGGCTGTGAAGATAGGCCAGGGCTTCCGCCATCTGCGTCATCCATTTAAGGATCAGCTCCTGGGGAATGCTCCTGTTTTGCTTTAACACTTTGTCCAGGCTCTGCCCCGGTATAAAATCCATCACCGTATATATTTCGCCGCCGATCTGAAGGAAGTCATACACCCTTGGCAGACAGGTGTGCTTGATATTCTTTAAAATATCCACCTCCGCCCGGCTGTCCAGAAGCCCCTTAACCTGCTCCTTCATCTTTTTTACCACCACAAAGGTCTGCAGCCGTTCATGGTACGCCTTATATACGATCCCCCCGCCGCCGGATCCGATCTCCTCCAGCAGCCGGTAGGTGCCGTTTAAATAATCTCCCTGCTTCATCATACGGTTTCTCCGTCCCTGTCATTTTACTGAATGTCTTTCGTCCGCCTGCTTTCTTCTATTATAGGCGCATTCCGGAGGAATCGTCAATGCGAAAATCAGATTTGATATCCCTGCTGTACATCAGCAGGCAAAGGACTGTTAAAATTGTCTCCACAACTGGCTGCGCCGCAATCACGCCGTTCAGCTTCCAGGCATAATTCAAAAGGATCACTCCCGGAATAAACAGGACCGCATTTCTCAGAACGGTAATGGTCAGCGATTTCATTGCTTTTCCTAATGCCTGAAAATAACTGGTCGTCATATTGATCACGCCGAGCATGGGAGCCGACAGACATAGGATCTTCAAAAAGTACCCCGTTTGCCTGATCAAAGCGCTGTCCTGCAGAAATATGGAAGCAAAGGCCTCTCCAGACAGCATAAAGATAATGGTAAATGCCGCGCCAAGGAGAACCCCGTACTGTACCGTGCGCTTCACGATATCGGACATTCTCTTTTTCTCATTTCCACCATAGCAGTAGCCCACCAGAGGAGCGACGCCCTGCGACAATCCCACCGAAAGCAGAATCGGAATCATTTCCAGCTTATACGCAATTCCATAGGAGGCCACTGCATCGGACCCGTATATACCAATGTAATTGTTGAGCACAATATTGGAAACACTCATGAGCACGGTAATGAGGGCTCCGGGAACGCCGATGCCCGTGACGTTACGAACCATTTCCGCATTTGGCAAAAAATGTTTCGGCGACAGCGGAACCAATTGATTTCCTCGGTGCTCCTTACAAACCATGCAGACCATATAATATACCGCCGCACATGCGAATCCCAAAGAGGTTGCCAGTGCGGCTCCTGCCGTTCCCCACCCCAACATAGCGATAAACACATAATCCAGTCCCATATTGACCACATTTCCAAGTACCAGTCCGACCGTGCTTTCTTTAATCAGGCCGACGGAACGAAACAGGTGGACAAATCCATTTGCCAGCATAATGAAAGGGGCACCCATGAAAATCCACTGCAGGTAATCACAGGTATAGGCAATATTGTCCGCATCTGCGCCGGACGCCTCTGCCAGCGGCTCCAAAAACACCAGTCCCAGGACAAGGGTGATGACACCTGAGACTGCCATTGCATAAACACAAAAATTCATGGTCGCCCCGGCTTCCTGTTTCTTCTCCTCTCCCAGCAGCCTGGCGATTACGCTGCTGCCTCCCATTCCGAAAATGCAGGCGATCGACATGATAATGAGTAAGATCGGCGCACAGAGCGTCACTGCGGCGATCGTCGCAGGCTCCCTGGTCAGCGAAACAAAAAAGGTATCGGCAATATTATAAATCAAAGTGGTAAGCTGCCCA
Source organism: uncultured Lachnospiraceae bacterium (assembly GCA_949740745.1). Lineage (GTDB taxonomy): Bacteria > Bacillota > Clostridia > Lachnospirales > Lachnospiraceae > Lientehia. The sequence continues at coordinate 3,837 of CATJIW010000134.1, forward strand.
AGCATTGCAGGCAGCCCAACTCTCATAATTGCTTTGGAAATCTTTTTTTCTTCAAAAACAGATGACATTGTTTTTCCCTCCCTTGAATTCTTTTCTATTATAGTGTAAACTCAATGCAAAAAACATGACATATGTCCTGTTTATGGAGAATTCTATGGAACGAATCTATGAGAAAAAGAAAATTGCAAGCTGTATTGCGAAAAGCAGCCATCATGCCGTGCTTGAATCCCTGGATTTTGACTTTTATCTGATCCAGTACGAAAAAGGCGAATTTGTGAGCTCCCCTTTGCAAAACGAGCTTTTATTCCAAATCGTGGAGCAGGGCTCTGTGAACATTTACTTCATCCGTGACGACGGGACGCGCTATTCCCTTTCCAGCGGAACGGAAAACTATTTCCTCGGCGACATGGATATCTTTTACGAAAAAAACTGCAGCATTTATGCCGAGGCCGCCGAAAGCCTGACCTGCCTTTCTTTTTCAATAGAAAAGCATCGAGAAAAACTGCTCTCCAATAATGAATTCCTAAAGCTGATCTGCCGCAGTCTTGCAGAAAAAATCGGAGCCATGGCCGCTATGGACGCCGCTCCGTCCTCCCTTACGGAACGGGTCATGTCCTATATGAAATATAAATGCGGCAATCAAACCTTAAAAGGGATCGAACAGGCCGCTTTTCATCTGCATTGCAGCGCAAGGCAGCTGCAAAGGATTTTGAATCAGTGCGAAGCCGCCGGCTTCGTCAGGAAACTGGGAAAGGGTACATATCAGCTGAAATAAGAAAGAAGTACTATCTCGCCGGGGCGCTTGCTTACGCTCGCTTTGGCGACGGCCTCTAGCTCGACTTCTCCCCGCATCCTGCTCCGCAGTCTGTGGGGCTTCGTCTCGCTAGAGGCCGTCGCCAAATAAAATAAA
>CATJIW010000135.1 GCA_949740745.1 uncultured Lachnospiraceae bacterium
AACCAGCTCATTGGTAATGTTGCCCGCCATGGAAGCGACTCCCGTGACCTCCGTGGCCGCCAGGCCCGCAATAATCGCCACCACCTCGTCTGCGATCTGAACCTCGCCGATGGTTTCCTTATCATGATGCAGGGTATGCGTATTTCTGTTTTCAAGTTCCACTGCCTATCCCTCCTGTATCTCAGATTCATGCTCTTCCTGGTATTATAACAAAAAGCTGAATATTTATCAACCGGGATATGTAATTCTTTACTGGCCAAGGTCCATCAGCGTAATGACCACGCTCTCCGCCGGAGCGTCCGTTTTCCGTTTTACGATGTCTTCGATCTGGGCCCGCTCCGCATCGGTAAGCTCCGTTTTTCCCACGACCACGTCCACCGTGGTCCCGTTGATGCAGACCACCGAATCGGTGAAGCCCTTTGCGCCGAGCAGGGTTTCCGCCGCATTTTCTTTTTCTGCAACGTCCGTCAGCGCAATCATCTGGTTCACGGCTTCCTGCTTCTGTTCGTCGCCAAGCCCCTCATTGTTGATGATCCCCAAAAGGGTCTCTTTATTTTTGCTTCTGAGCTGCTCCCTGTTTAACTGTGCCTGGGACACATAGCTTTCAACCGTCATCCCGCTGGTCAGCACGGCCTCTCCCGGCATATCCGCCCCCGCAGGCTCTCCGCTTTCCTCCCCCTCTGCAGGGACATACACGTCGGTGGCTTCCTCGCCGGAGGCCAGGGAACCCGCCTGGTTTTCTTTCAAAATATCTTCGTCGGAAATGTCCAGAAGTCCTGCAGCAACCGTTTCTTCCTCTTTCGCATCTGCCTGCGCCTGTTTTTCTCCTCCAGGAAAATCGAATTTCCCGGCGTAGCTTAAGTAGCCCGCCACTGCGATCATCACCGCCAGCAGAGTTAAGATAATCTGGTTTTTCTTCACAATTCGCTTCACTGTACCGCTCCTTTTTAAGATTCTTCTTTGACTCTCTTTAATACTTTAATTTTATGTGGGGGGACGTCAAATAATGCTTCCATCGCCTCAGAGATTTCTGCTTTTACCCGGATATTGTCTCCGCCCTCTGCCGAGACGACGACTCCCGTCACCTTCGGGCAGAGCTCCTTCGTCACATAAGGAGCGTTTTCGCTTCCAATAAGGACCGTCTGTCTGGACTGGCTCAGCTCCTCCGAGCTTCCCACGCCGCCTTCACTGTCCGTCTCACTGGTGCTTTTCTGTTCCTGGGACCAGTCGGTCTGCACGATGGTTTCCCCGGAAGATTCCACCGTTAAAACCACGGTCGTTTTCCCGGCTCCCTCAATGGTGGACAAAAGCTTCTCCACCCGTTTTTCCAGGTCCTTTACATAGGTTTGGGCCCCGGAATCTGCCGGCTCCGTAAAAGAAACGGATTCTTCCTCGTTTTTCTCCGTTTTTTTCTCTGCCGGAAGCGCAATGACAAACAGCAGGATTCCGGCCAGGAGAAGCAGGATCCAGGTCTCCGTCTTCATTTTCTGCAGTTTTTTTAAAGAAAAGCCCCACTTTCTCATGGCCGGTCCTTTACCTCCCCGCACTTCACCTGGCGATCCGCACCGCTTCCTCCGGTATCGAAAATTCCTCCGACAGCCGCCTCTTCCATTCTCCGTCCTGCGCCTCTTCCAGATAGTTTTTCCCGGAGGATTCTTCTGAAAGGATCTGTACCTTCTTTTTTTCTATGACAATCCTTCCGGTTTCTTCCTCCTCTTCCCTGCCTTGGAACGGAAGGATCTCCAGACTCTTTACCTGCCCGAAGGCGGCGCTGTCCGGCCGGGCATCGATCGTTACCCGGACCGAGCATTCCCCGCAGCCCTCTTTTTCCAGAAACCGAAGGACCTGGCCTGCCAGCTCCTCCTCATAGCCTCTCACCACCTCTTCCGCATAAAGCTCCCCCGCCAGGGCAAGCTCGTCTTCAAATTCATCCTCTGCCCTGCGCCTCTCCAAAGAAAGCTCCAGACCGGAAAACGCCTCCTTCAGCCCAAACAGTCTCCCGGCAGGGGCAAGCACCACCAGAATCAAGACCACTCCCATAAAATAACGGATGTATTTTATATTTTTCCCCTCCGGCAGTAGCCTGAGCACCAGCGACATAAAGATCAGGCAGGCCGCAATGGTCTTCACCCATCCGTAAAATCCTTCCAGCATTCCTCTACCTCCCGGTCAGACCGACGTAAAAGCGCATACCACCCCGATAATCAGCAGAAACATCCCTGCGGCAGCCGCAGTCATCTTTAAAAGCATCCTGGCGGCCCCTGCCACTCCTGCCAGACATTCCGTTACCCGCTCATCCGCCATCGGCTGGATCATGGCGGCGGCTCCGTAATAAAGCACGGTAAGCACCGCCAGCTTGACCACCGGCACGGCCGCAAGAAGCACCAGTACCACCAGGGCCGCCGTGCCGATCCCGTTTTTAATCAGAGTTGCCGTCCCCGTCACCAGACTGGCTGCGGCCCCCGCACTGCCTCCGATCCCCGGAATTGCGCCGAGAAGCCTGGTGAGAGTCCCTGTCTTTACGGAGTCCGCCATGGGGATCACCATGCTCTGGACCATGCCGTAGCCGGCCACCAGCCCGATCAGGGTCTTAAGCCCCCAGCTTAAAAGAAGCTCCAGAAGCTCCGTCATTTTCGTAAGGATGTCTTCTTTGGAAATATGGTTAACCAGCATTAAGACCACGTAAACCTGGATCCCCGGAAGAAACACCGTCTGGAACAGCCACTCCGCAATGCCGATGACCGCCATGATAAACTCATAGGAAAAGACCGAGGTAAGGGGCTTCCCCGCCGCCGCCACGGACAGAGTAAACGCCGGAATCAATGCGCCCATAAACTCCATCACCTGGGAAACGGCATCCTTTGCAATCTGGGCCGCCCCGGAAAATGCCGCAAGGAGCGTGGTAAGCAGAAGGAGATACGTCACATAAAATCCCATTTCTCCCGCCTGCCTGTCCTGAAAGGATACGGCCAGACTGGAAAAAACCGTCCCGAAGGCCGCAATAAGCAGGATATGCCCCAGACTGTTCCTGCTGGCGTCAATCTCCGAAAACAGGCTCCGCTTCAGATAAGAGGGAATCTCTCCAAGCAGTTCCCCGGCCTTCCCGGAAACAAGCGCTTCCACCAGGCCGGAAAAGGAAGGGGCCTCTTCCATGGCTTCATCCATCACATCCTGGGCGCCGCTGTAATCATACTTGTCCACTTCCCCGGATGCCCGCACAGTACCGGAAAAAAGAAGGAAAAACAAAAGCGCTGCCGCAAACAAACACCCTCTTTTAAAATCGTTTCCTCTTCCGTTTCTATCTGCTTCTCTCCCCCTCTTCATGCGAGAAGCCGTCCCAGAAGCTCCAAAAGAGAAAGGATCACCGGCATGCTGACCAAAAGAATCGAAAGCCTCCCAAACAGCTCGATCTGTCCCGCCACAGAGCCATAGCCGCCGTCCCGGCAGAGAGAAGCCGCAAACTCGGACACATAGCTGATCCCCAGCATCTTGAGAAGGATCTCCAGATAAGTTTCTTCAATGGCCGCATGTTCCGAAAGCTCTCCTACCGCCGATACGATCTCCGAAAGCTTCCCAAACGCATAGAAAAAAATCAGAATCCCCGCGCCAAACACCACATAAACGGCAAACTGCGGCTTGATCTCCTTAAACTGCATGGCCAAAAGTACGGCGGCCACTCCCACCACTGCTATCTTGATCACTGCTTTTTCCTCTTCCATTCTGAAAATTATAATGAAAACAGCTTTTTAATGGATTCAAACAGCTCGTAAATATAGGGAACAAGCCAGTAAAGCACCAGCAGAAGCCCTGCCAGGCTGGTAAGGAAGGCATGCTCCTCTCTTCCGCTGTGTTTGAGCACCTGACAGATGACAGATACCAGGACGCCCACCGCTGCAATTTTAAATATCAGGCTGACTGTCATGTCTTCCTCCGCACCTTATGATCAAACCAGCAATATGGTAAGAAACACTCCCGCCAAAATGCCCAGGCAGTTGTAAAGACGCATCTTTTTCGGAAGCTCCCCGTGAAGCTCCTGCCTTGCGTCCTCCACCTGCTCCGCCGCCAGGGCAATAGTGGCAAGCTGGGTTTCCCGATCGAGGCAGCCCAGTTCATTTCCCAGCCTCAAAAGGATCTCCTGATCCGCTGCCGTCAAATGGGCCTCTTTGAAGCCTGCTTCTACCGCCCGGTTCCAGATCTCCATCAGCCGTTCCCCTTCCTTCTTTTTCATCTCTTCTGTAAGGAACAGAAAAAATCTCCGAAACGGAGGACTGCTCCGCCCCGCCACCGTTTCAAACGCTTCCTCCAGTGTCCCGCCGCCAAAACGGATCTCCCCGGAAAACAGGCACAAAATCTTTTTCAGCTCCAAAAGCTCCCTGTAACGCAGGTGGAGGCGAAAGCTCTGGCCGAAACCGATGGCCGTGGTAGCTATGATGATGCAGACCGCTCCTGTGACTTTCAGCGCCATAATATTTCCCCGCTTTCTTTTTCACTTTCCGGATCAGGCGCAGCGCGCCCGTCCCTTCCGAAAATCCCAAGAACCTGTCCCGCCTGCCTCCCGCCTCTCCCCTTCTGTCCGAGGAGTATGTACCGTTCAAAAAGCCCGTCTTGCAGCAGGCTGCCCAGAAAGAGCTTTCCCCGGATTTCTTCCATCGACGCCCCGTGAGCCGTGGCCAGAACGCTGCAGCCGCAGCAGGCCGCCTGCTGCAACGCTCTCACGTCCTGCTCTCCTCCGATCTCGTCGGCCGCCACCACCTGGGGAGACATGGAACGGATCAGCATGGACAGGCCGTCCGCCTTGGGACAGGCATCCAATACATCCGTCCGCCCTCCGATTTCATTCTGCGGGACGCCCTGGTAGCAGGCCGCAAGCTCCGACCGCTCGTCTGCCACGCCGACGCTAACGCCGGCATGTCCCCCGCTCCCGTCGGAAATCAGACGGATCAGATCTCTGAGCAGCGTCGTCTTTCCAAAACCGGGAGGCGATACGATCAGCGTGTTTCGTACCCTGTCCCCGTCGTACAAATAAGGGAGGAATCTCTCCGCACAGCCCTTGACCTGATGAGCCAGGCGGATATTCAGAAAAGAAACCTGTTTCAGGGTGCGGATCCTCCCGTCCTCCAGGACTGCCTTTCCCGCAAGCCCGATCCGGTGTCCGCCCCGCACCGTCAAAAATCCCTGTCTGAATTCTTCCTCATACGCATAAAGAGAATAGCTTCCGGCATATTCCAGTGTCTCCTTTACCTCTCCTGCGCTTACTGTCCGAAATCCTGACCAGCCCTTCTCTGCGGCACCCCAAAAACCGCCGGCGGCTGTCCGGTCTGCCGCCACAGGCTGTCCCGTTTCCAGGAACCCGTATTCCCGCCCTTCATACCGGCACAAAAAGGGCTTTCCGGTCCGCAGCTTCAGCTCCTGCAGCCCTTCAAAGGAAAACGGCGCCTGCTCCAAGATCCCCCGCAGAGATCCCGCCAGGATCTTTAAAATCTCATCTCCGCCTTTCATGCTCTCACCTGCCTTCTACCCTAATCTATGAGCCTGTCCTCTGGATTAGAACAAAAGAATCCGGAGCAAAAACCGAAAAGAGACCTAATTGACATCCGGCGGCTTTCTATGTACAATCAAGGAAAACAGACAAAAGACCTGTGCGGGAAGGAGTACGAAGCCCTTATGGAGGATCAGAAAAAAATTTATTTATTTGAAGAAGCCCCGGTGGCAAAGGCCGTTATGTCCATGTCCGTTCCCACGATTTTAAGCTCCCTCGTCATGGTCATTTATAATATGGCCGACACTTATTTTGTCGGTCTATTGAATGATTCCGTCCAAAATGCCGCCGTCACCCTGGCCTCTCCCGTCCTTCTGGCCTTCAATGCCGTCAACAACCTTTTCGGCGTGGGAAGCTCCAGCATGATGAGCCGGGCCCTGGGAAAAAAAGACTACGATACCGTAAGGAAAAGTTCTGCCTTCGGCTTTTACTGCTCCATTTTAAGCGGCCTTTTATTTTCCCTCGGCTTTACCCTGTTCCGCTTCCCCCTCCTTACGGTCCTGGGCGCCGGGGAGGATACGGTTTTTGCCACCTCCCAGTATCTGAAATGGACCGTCACCTTCGGCGCCGTACCTTCTATATTGAATGTAGTCCTCGCCTATATGATCCGTTCAGAGGGCTCTTCCCTCCATGCCAGCATCGGGACCATGAGCGGCTGTCTTTTAAATATCCTGCTGGATCCGATCTTTATCCTGCCCTGGGGCTTTCACATGGGCGCGGCAGGCGCCGGCCTGGCTACCTTCCTTTCCAACTGCACCGCCTGCCTGTACTTCTTTGTACTGCTTTTCGTAAAAAGGAAACACACCTGTGTTTCCCTGAAGCCTTCTCTGTTCCGTACCGGAAAAACCATCGTCGCAGGGATCTGCGGCGTCGGCATACCGGCTTCGGTCCAGAACCTGCTCAACGTGACCGGCATGACTGTGCTCAATAATTTCACCTCCTCCTACGGCCCGGACGCAGTCGCCGCCATGGGAATTTCCCAGAAGCTCAACATGATCCCCATGTATATCGCCCTGGGCCTTTCCCAGGGACTCATGCCCCTGATCAGCTACAATTATGCCTCCGGGAATATTCCCCGGATGAAGAAAACCCTGCTTTTTGCCGTGCGGGCCTCCCTCTCCTTCATGGCCGCCATGTCCGTCCTGTACTTTTTCGGTTCCGGCTTTTTTATCCGCCTGTTTATGAAAAACCAGGCCATCGTAGCCTACGGCAGCCGTTTTCTGCAGGGCCTCTGCCTGGCTCTTCCTTTTCTCTGCATGGACTTTCTGGCCGTCGGCGTATTCCAGGCCTGCGGCATGGGGAAAAAGGCTCTTGCTTTCGCCCTCCTTCGGAAAATCATCCTGGAGATTCCCGCCCTCTGTCTGTGGAACCTTCTCTTCCCTCTTTATGGCCTGGCCTACGCCCAGTTCACGGCCGAATCCGTACTGGCCGCCGCAGCCGTCCTTGTCCTGATCCGCCTCTTTCGCAGGCTGGAAAAAGGAAACGCCTAGGGGGACCGGAGGGCCTTCCGCCTCCTGACAAAAAGTACCATAAGCGTTCCTGCCGAGACCGCCGCCAGAACTGTCAGATCCGCAATCGGCGAGGCATCCCCCGACACAATGCGGCCAAAGCTTCTGGCCGGCTCGATCTTTCCCTCAAACAGCAGGGTTAGCGTGTCGTCCTTGTCGGTGACGCTTACCCCTCTCCAGTCCCCGGACAGAATAATATCGGTAAGCATTTCCTCCAGGACGTCTACTCCCGGCTTCACCGTGGTAAAGTAGACCGGATTCTGCTCTGCAATCCCGAACCCTGCGGGAGCCGTACCGAATTCATACCGGTAGGCCGTCACCTGCTCTCCCTCCTTTAACGGAAGGGACGCAAAGGAAATAATGTGATTTGCCTTTGAATTCAGCCCCCTTTCCAGCGGATGCCACTCCTGCGAACGGTTCGTCTGATAGGCAATGGAATATTCCAGCTCGTCGCTGAAGGTTCCAGTATGCAGCTCCCTCATAATAACCTGCTCCGGAAGATAATCCGTACAGGTAAAGTTTTCCAGAGCCGTATTGGATGCGTTCTTCAGGGTCGTGATCGTATATTTGTAGGTATCCCCCGTCTGTGTCCGACGGATCGTCCGCTTCGCAACCTCCAGATTAATCACCGCCAGCTCGTCCTCCATGGCCACCGTCTGTCCCTCCCCGGTATCGGACACCGTAAACTCCACGTCTGCCGCCGTCAGATACCCTTCCGGCGCCTCCGCTTCATGAAGCAGGTAGGTTTCCCCGGCCGTCAGCCTTTCAATCAGCCTGGGTTCTTCTCCGCTGGTCCATTCCAGGACCACTCTCCCGGTTCCGTCCAGGATCTGCAGAAGCGCTCCCGGAAGAGCCTCCCCGTCCGCCGTATCCACTTTGGAAACCTCCGTCCTGGTGATATCATCCTCCATGCTCACCTGCTGGACCACTCCCGTGTCCTCCACCGTAAACGTAACCGCCTCTGCCGTCACATAGCCGTCTGCCGGACGGATTTCCGTCAGCGTATAAGTCTTTCCTGCCACAAGCTTTGTGATCCGGTGCGGCGTCTCTTCCGAAATCCATTCGTCCACCGTCTTCCCTTCCGCATCCGTCAGCCGAAGGCTGGCCCCGGGAAGCTCCTTTCCATTTGTGATATCCTTCTTGGATATCTCTGTCTTTGTGATCTCGTCCTCCATAACGACCCATTGGATTTCTGCCGTATCCTCCACCGTAAACTCGACGGGCTCTGCCGTCGCATAACCGGGCGCCGGAGAAAGCTCTTCCAGCAGATAAGTCTCTCCCGCCGTCAGCTTCTCCAGGATATGAGGCTTCCCGTCCGTCGTCCATTTATCTATGATCGTCCCTGAGGCGTCCCTCACCTGCAAAACCGCGCCGGCAAGTCCCTCCGGCTCTTCTCTGGTTTCTCCTGCCCGCTCCTCTTTCCTGACTGCTCCCATAGCTGCCTCCTTTTCCTCCCGGCTTACGGACAGTCCGGTCTTCTGGATGCAGATCCTGGTAATGTCGTCCTCCATTTGGATCTTCTGGATCTCTCCCGTATCCTTCACGGTAAAAGCAGCGGACCTGGCCGTCACATAGCCCGGCGCCGGAGCCGTCTCCGTCAATATGTAGGTTTCTCCTGCAGTCAGCTTCGTGACGCTATGAGGCGTTTCTCCTGATATCCATGCGTCGATCACCCTCCCTTCCGAATCCGTGATCTGCAGAGCGGCCCCCGGAAGCTCCTCCCCGGTGGTCAGATCCTTTTTGGAGATTTCAACTCTGGTAATGTCGTCCCGCATTTCCACCTTCTGTACCTTCCCCGTATCCTTCACGGTAAAGGCAGCGGACCTGGCCGTCACATAGCCCGGCGCCGGAACCGTCTCCGTCAATATGTAGGTTTCTCCCACAGTCAGCTTCGTGATACTGTGAGGCGTCTTTCCCGACACCCACCGGTCAATTACCTTCCCGCTTCCATCCGTCACCTGAAGGGACGCTCCCGGAAGCTCCTCCCCGGTGGTCAGATCCTTTTTGGAAATCTCTACCCTGGTAATGTCGTCCCGCATTTCCACCTTCTGCACCTTCCCCGTATCCGCCACCGTAAAGGCAACGGACTGCGCCGTCGCATAGCCCGGCGCCGGAGCCGTTTCGGTCAGTATGTACGTTTCTCCCGCAGTCAGCTTCGTGATCACATGCGGCTCCACCCCGGAGATCCATCTGTCGATCACGTTTCCCTTCCGGTCCGTCACCTGAAGCGCCGCTCCGGAAAGCTCCCGGCCGGTGGTCAGATCCGTCTTTAAGACCCGGATCCTTGTGACGTCATCCTTCATCACCACCGGTGCCGCTCCGTGGGACGCCGTAAACGTAATGCTCTGTGCAGTGGCATAGCCCGGCGCCGGCAGCGTTTCGGTCAGGGTATACGTTTCTCCGTTTTTCAGATTTCGGATCCGGTGGGGTTCTGTGCCGGAGATCCATGCATCCACCACCTTCCCGCTTTTATCCGTCACCTGAAGGGATGCTCCCGGAAGCTCTTTTCCCGTTGTGAGCTCCTGCTTGGAAAACTCCATGGAAACCGGCGCCTCTGTGACTCTCACCGTCAGGGCCGCATGAACCGGCTCATAGGCCCCGCAGGTCATCAGGTCCTGAAATCCGTCCGCCGGATAAGCGAAATTATCGCCTTCCCAGCCCCCGGACAGCTCCTTTTTAAACCGTACCGTACCGGTCCCGGCATCCGTGCCCACGGCGGTGATCGTAAGGCTGTTCCCCTCCTTTAACACCCGGATGGGCCCGCTGCTCTCCATGTTCATATCCGAAAGGGCGCCGTTTGTATCCGTGAGCGTCCTGCTCTCTCCGGCCTGCAGCGTAATCGTCTGGTCATGGAAGTCCGGGACCTTATTATAAGCGCTTATCTTCTGCTCAATGGCATCATAATACACCTGCAGCTGCTCCCGGCCTGTCATGGTATTTGTGGAAATCCACTGTTCCCCGGCTTCTCCGTTCCTCTCCATGATATATTTCCAGATCAGGGACTGGGCCGCCGCCCAGCCGTCAAGCCCCCATCCGGAATTTTCTCCGTAATAGGCGATCAGGCTGAGCTTCCTTGCAAAAGCGGCATCGTTGTTGAAATACTGAGTCAGCGTGACCCAGTGGTCTCTTGTGGATGCCACCGTATTGAGATGCGGTTCCAGACAGATCAGCCTTTCACCGGTTTCCCGGATATGAAAATAACCGCCCTTCGAGGTGTGGCCGTCTGCATAATGAAAGCTCCACCCGTCAGGAAAGCTCGTCATTACGTTGACCGCCTGCGGATGCGCCCCGGCCTGCACAAAAAGCCCCTGGGCGGTCAGTACGACCGCCAGGAACCATCCGAAAAACCTCCTTTTCCATCCTTTCATGAAATTCCTCCCTTCCCCCTTTCCTAAAGCTCCAGGGCCGGCTGTCCCAGGCCGGAGGGATGATCCTCCCACAGATCCATAGTATCCTTTATCTCTTTATAAAAGGTTCCCGCAGGCGACACGATCTTCGCCCTCTGCGGCCGCCCTCTCAAAACCCGGCCGGAGGGCTTTAATACCAGCTCCCCCGTGCCGGCTCCGGACAGCTTAAGAAGCCTCTCCGGGATCGGAATGATCCAGAATCCCTTTTCCTGTCTGGCAAAGGTCTTTCCCAGGAATCTGCCCTTCTCCTCTCCTCCTCTTGCGTAAACGGCCACCCGGTTTTTCCTCCGCATCAGGATACACCAGGCAAAGACACTGCTCAAAAGCACGATTCCCATTACGCCCGCCGCCGCATCATTTAAAGGCACCGCCGACTCCTCCAGGGAAGCGGCCATGGGCACGGCTTCTTCCGCCAGAGCCTCTGTTTCCTCAAGGACCCCAGTCTCCTTAAGGTCTTCTGTTTCTCCGGAAGCGTCCCCCCTCTCAACAGCCGCTGCCTCCGGCGCATTTTTAGTTTCTGCAGCTGCTTCCGTTTCTGCAGGAGCCTCCGCTCCGGGGATTCCGGAAATCTCATTCTCTCCGGTTCCCGCATGTTCTTCCGTCTCTTCCTGCCGCAAGGCTTCCTCCTCCCGGAAAGCGTCCTCCCGCATCCCGGTACCTGGAGCAGCTTCTTCCACCGTCCCGGTATAGGACGCCGTCGCTTTCCACTGAACGGGAACCTCCCTGTCCCGGTCCACATTGGCCGCATACCGGCACAGGGCCTCATAAGCCAGGGGCAGGCCGGACTCCGTGGTTTCCGTCACCTGATATTCCACCCCTATCAGCTCCAGTGCCCTTCCGTCCCTGGTAATCTCCTTTTGCAGCCGTTCGATGTCATTGTCCTCCACCGCATAGCTCACATATTCCTCCATGACCTCCTGCTCCTTCCAGAGCTCCTTCTTTGATACCTGAAGCACGACGCTGTTTTCATCCAGCGCATACTCGACCCCGTCACGGGTAACCGTCTTCGGAACCTGTCCGGCGTCCTCCGACGTAAGGAAGAATTCTTCCTGAATCGTACGCTCTTCTTCCAGTCTTCCTGTTCTGTTCAAAAAATCATTCATATAAGATACTCCCTTCTGTTTCAAAGTGTCTCAGGCATTTGCGAAACCAGAATTGTCGGAAATATTGCCAGAATATTCATCGAATTTTTGAGCTTCGCAAACGCTTATTAAAGTGCCTGCCGGACAACTTCTATAGCCGCCCCGAAAGGCGCCGGAGCTTTTTTTGTTTTGTTCCGTCCTCTTTTCACCCCGCTTTCCGGACCGTCCTCCGAAAGCTCCGGGAAATTCGTTTCACACTTTCACTGTTGGGAAAATAAAGATAAAAAAAGATAAATCCATTTCGGTCAAAGACGAAGCGGCAGCCGGTTTTACCTGCGGCACCGCATTCCAAAGATAAAGACAAAAGCTGTCCGTCATAACCTGTATTTCATATAATCTGTAAGGAAAATTTCCGGCCGGACATGGCCTGATACTGCATAAGAATGTTTTCGTGAACGAATTTCATCGGAGAACCATTTCAGATCCTGTTCCCCCATTATAATGCATTTTTTTCGGTTTGCCAACCGTTTTACCGCATTTTATAAAAACTTTAGAAGAACCGGTTCCCTTCTTCCGGAATCCGGGACTCCGTAAGAAAGAACCGTTCTTCGTCTCACTTTGTTTCATTCAGGCCTTCCTGCGCCTTTTAATCATCTCCCGAAGCCTCCTGAGCGCCCGGTCGATCCCGCCCACCTGGCGGATCAGCCCCAGGCGTACCGCATCCTCTCCCACGAGAAGCGTCCCAAGATCCTTGGTCATATCCGTCGTGTTCATCATCAGCTCTTCAATCTTGTCCTGGGGCACGTCGCTGTGGTCGGCAATAAAGCCGGTGATCCGATCCTGGATCCGCTGAAAATAATGGTAGGTCTGCGGCGCTCCGATAGTCATCCCCGTCATCCGCACCGGATGGATCAGCATGCTGGCCGACGGCACGATGAAGGAATCGTCTGCCGACACCGCAAGGGGCACTCCGATGGAATGACTGTCCCCGATCACCAGCGAAACCGTGGGCTTGCTGAGAGAAGCCACCATTTCCGCCAGGGCCAGCCCGCAGGAAACATCTCCTCCCTGCGTATTAATCAAAAGAAGGATTCCCTCGATCTCCCGGCTGTCCTCGATCTGAGCCAGCTTCGGCAGCACATGTTCATATTTGGTGGTCTTGCTGCCGGAATTTAAATTCTCATGGCCCTCGATTTCCCCGATGACAGACAAAAGATAAATATCTCCCCGGCTTTTTCCCTCGTCCAGCAGCACCTGCCCGTATTCTTCGATCCGCTCGTCACTTTTCGCATTCTGGCCGGAAACCGATGAATCCGTGCCGTTTTTTGCCCGTTCTTCCCTGTTCTGTGCATTCTGTGATTCCATATGGCAGCGCCTCTTTCCTTTCTTCTTTCCCATGACCGGCCTCCTGTGGTCTTTTTCCTTAGTATGGAAAGAATACGGCGCTTTTATTCGTGATATTCCCGTACCGCCGGCGCTTCCCTTCAAACGCCGCCCACGCTCCCTTTCGAATATGCCCAGATGTTTTTGATCTGGCTCTCCACCTGATCGTAAGGCCACTGTCTCACGCTGCGCATGGGGCTGTTGGGATCGTGGACCAGGAGATTCTCTCCTTTCCGGCCGTAGATCACGATAAAATGGCCCGTGGTGGTAAAATCTCCCGGCTGCATGCTGCAGATCAGCGGATGTCCCGCATCCAGCTCCGCAAAAACCGCCTTCTTAGAAAGCGCCGGATTGCTCCAGGAAAGGCCCAGACGGCCCGCCCCCGAGCTCATAAGCTCCCAGCTCGTCCCCACGTTCTCCAGATAATATCCGTTATCGGAAGCAAATTCTGCCATGGCCTTCGGATTCATGTCCGTGTCCCCGGTCAGGCCCACATAGACCATGGAAAGGCAGGCCGGGCCGCAACCGCTTAAGGCCATCAGATCATCTCCGTAGGTCTCATAGCCCCATCTTTTGTCCCACTGGATCAGAAGCGGGATTTCCCCTTCCTTATAATCCCCGGACAGATCAATGGCCTCCGGTTTCCGGTCCTTATATTCCGGATAATGGTAGACAAATTCCACCGCCTCCGGCGTGCTCTCCAGAAAGCTTCTCAAAAATTCAGGATACTCGTTCGGATGGCCCGTTATATAACGGCTCATTTCTTCTGTTGTCATTCCATCGGAGCCTGCATCCGCCGGGCTTTCCATGCTGCCAAGGGTCGTAATGCCGCCGGAGCCTGCGTCGGCTGCCAGGCTTCCCCCGCCCTTTTCGCCCTGTCTGGCCTTTGGGGCCGTGATCCGCCCCATCCAGAAGGAGACGCAGCACAGAACCGCCATACTGGCACAGAGAAAGATCCTCTGATTTCTTCTCTGTCTTTTCTTCCTGCGTTTTCTCTCCCGCAGCCTGGCGACGCTGTCCCGGCGCTCATATGGCGGCGGCATTTTCCTGGCGGTATTCTGGTTCATATGACGGCCTCCTTTGTATTGAAAATAAAACAGGCGTTTGCGAAATGCAAAATTACAGGAATATTCAATTAATTTTTGAGTTTCGCAATTTCCTGATTTGAAAATAAAAATCCCAGGTTCGATACAAAATTTTTTACATGACCTTATTATATCAGAAAAATCTTGCCTTACCATGAACCGAATATGAAGATTTCCGAAAAAATGAAAATTAATTGTATATTCTCCGATACATGCGCACCCATGCCGCAGGGTTCTGAAGCGCCGCCGGTTCCCAATCCCTTATACCGGTACCGCCTCCTCCAGGGAAAAGGAATAGATATAGCGCTCCTTTACCGGCTTCCCCGTACTCATCTCCAGGGCGGCCTGATAGTAGTCCAGCTGGATCCGGTAGCGGTCCGAAAGGCTGCGTCTTGCCGCTTCCCTGTCTGCACCCTCCATCCGGTCCGTTTTATAATCCACCACCACAAGCGCCCCGTCCTCCTCGAACCAGGCGTCGATAATCCCCTGGACCAGCAGGATTTCATTTTCCATGGCAGTCCCCGCATATTCCGGCCGGATCCTCTTTGCCGGAAGCCCCATGACAAACTGCTGCTCCTTTTTCAGGTTCCCGGCTCCTGCCATCCGCCTTCCCAGAGGCGACGCCAGAAATCGGCAGATCCGCTTCAGGTTCAGCGTCCGGTCCGCATCCTCCGGCAAAAGCCCAGCCTGTTCCAGTTCCTTTACCGCAAGGAATACCGCCCTGTCGGAAGGCTCCGTCTCAAAAGGCAGAAGCTCCAGAAGCCTGTGGTAAGCCGTTCCTCTGGCGGCGCCGGAAAGAGGTTCCTCCGATTCCAGGAACCGGGGGACGCTGCCGGAAAACCTGCGCTCCTCCTCTGCCGCCTCCGGAGAGGAAGCCTCCTCCTCTCCGTCAAAAATCAGCGCTTCCCCTTCCGCCTCTTCTCCCTTAAGCTGCGAAACACTGAACTTTCCGGGAGCCGTCACCGCCTCTTCGTAAGGATAGGCATAAGACAGGCCGGCAAGAATCGCCTCCTCCTCTCCCCGTTCTTCTGTCACCAGCGCCTCCAGCGCTTCCCTCCTAAGCCTCCCGGACGCCTGCCGGAAGACCTCGTCCCCTACAAGCTCCTCTATGCCCGCAAGACGGATCTCAACGGGAACCTCCTTTCCGTAAAGCCTGTGGAACACCGGGGGCGTGATCCCCCGGCCGGCAAGGATCTCTCCGTATGCCCGGTTCCGGACAAGAGCCATCAGGATCCAGTCCAGATACGAGCCGGCAGAGGAAACCGCACCATAAGGAAGCGTCTCCCCTTTCGAAAGCCGGAGGCTGTTCCATTTTACCAGCTTCGTTTCCAGATGCCGGTCGGTCCCCGTGATAATCAGCTTTTCCTCCGCCCTGGTAAGCGCCACATAAAGGATCCTGAGCTCTTCCCCCAGCATTTCCAGACAGAGCTTTCTCTGGAACAGCTTCTTCGGAAGCGTGGCCGCCCTGATCCGTTTCTCCGGATCCACAAAATCCGCCGCGATTCCAAGCTCCGGATGGAACAGGATCCTCCGGTTCATGTCCTGCCTGTTAAAGGGCTTGCCTGCGCCGGAGAGGAAGACAATGGGATACTCCAGCCCCTTGCTCTTATGGATGCTGGTAATACGGACCACGTCCTCGTCCCCGCCGGAGGGCGCCGCTTCCCCGAAATCCACCGAATATTTCTGAAGCTTCTCAATATAGCGCACAAACTGGAATACCCCCTGATAGCTGGTATTCTCATAATCCACGGCCCGGCGGATCAGCATCTCCATATTTTTCTTCCGGATGCTCCCGCCCGGCATGGCCGCCAGCACAAAGCCGTATCCGGTCCGGTCCAGGATATACCGGAGAAGCTCGTGAAGCCGCATATAGACCGCCTTTTCCCGAAACTCGGAGAGCATTGAAAGAAACCGCCCCGCCTTCCGGACAAGCCCCGCCTCCTTCGAAGTTTCCTCCGGCGTATCCTCCGGACGGCCGGCATAAGCCTTCAGGGCCCCGTAAAGGCCCCGGACGGATTTCGGTCCGGGCTCCTGCATGTCCGCCGCCGAAAGGACTGCCAGCTCTTCCGAGGAAAAATTCCCTATGGGAGAGGCCATGACCGCCGCCAGCGGAATATCCTGCATGGGATTGTCGATGACCCGTAAAAGATCCAGCATGCACCGGATCTCCCTGGCCGTAAAATACCCGGTCCTGGTCTGTGCAAACGCCGGTATCCCCGCCTCCATCAGAACATCCGTAAAAACCTCCGCCCAGCCGCTCATGGTCCGAAGGAGTATGACGATATCGCCGTACCCGGCCGGCCGGTATTCCCCCGTTTCTCTGTCAAGGACCTGAAAACCGGCCTCCGGCGAGACCAGCTCCCGGATCCGCCCGGCCACGGCCCTGGCCTCCAGTTCCTTTGCCTGGTATTCCTTCTGATCCTCCCCCTCTCCTTCCGTCTCCTGCACAGGATTCAGAAGAATCACCTCCGTCTGATGCCCCCCGCCGGTCCGGGACCCCCGGGCCGCCTCTGCTTTTTGTCCGGAAGCAGGCTCCTCTGCTTCCGCCTCCTCTCCCCCCTCCGGGAACTGCCGCCCTGCAATCAGGGCCGCATCCCCGTCGTATGTGATCCCCCCCAGCTTCCGGTCCATAAGCTGGCCGAACAGGAAATTGGCCGTCTCAAGCACCGCCTCCCGGCTCCGGAAATTCCGATGAAGGTCGATTTTCTGATGGTCGCTGTCCTCCTTGGTATAGGAATCATATTTTTCCATAAAAAGCTCCGGCCTGGCCTGGCGGAACTTATAGATACTCTGCTTCACGTCGCCCACCATAAACACATTGGGCCGCCCCTCCCGCTCCCTGGACACACTGTTTAAAACGGCTTCCTGGATCCAGTTGCTGTCCTGGTACTCGTCAATCATGATCTCATAAAAGCTTTCCCGCAGCGATACGGCCGTCTCTGAAGGGACAAAGCCGCCGTCAACGGAAGGCTCCGTAAGGATCTGCAGGGCAAAATGGGCCACGTCGTTAAAATCCACCAGATTCTTTTCCCGTTTGGCCTCCCCGAAGGCCTGTCCATAGGCAAGAGCCAGCTCTGTCAGCTCCCTCAGCGCCTCCCCTGCCCCCCGGATATCCGAACAGACCTGCCAAAAAGGCCCCAGATAAAAGGTCTCCGCCAGGGAAAGGATTTCTTTTTTCATGGCGTCCCGGAGCGCCGAAAGAAATTCTTTCCGTTCCTCGTCCGCCAGGGCCTTTTTACTGATTCTTGGCTTCGTCACAAATGAACCCTTCGCCTGCGCCAGGATTTCTGCCGCCTCCCCGTAGCTTCCCGCCTCAAGAAGGCCGTCCGCAAGCCTTTTATCCGACGCAAACATCGTCTCATAGGGCGCCAGCGCTGCATCCTCCCCGCAAAGCGCCATGGCCGCCTCATACCGCTCCGAAAGCTCCCCGGCCGTCAGATGAAGCTCCTCCATCAGCGCCTTCATCCAGGAGGCTTCCCCCGCCTCCTCCTCCGAATCTGCCGAAAGCTGTTCCCTCCAGCAGGCAAGCTGCCGCTCCGGGTCCGGGTAAGCCGCCGCAAAGTCATACAGCCTGGAAATATACTCTGCAACACTCCCGTCTCCCTTCCCCTCCCCGTAGCTTTCCACAAACAGGAGAAAGCCCGGAGAGGCTTCCTGGTATTTTTTCTCCAGAAGCTCTCCCATGACCTCCTCCCTGAGAAGCTTTAACTCCCCCTCGTCCCCGATCCGAAAATCCGGATCCAGATCCAGGAAGCTGAAATAATTCCGCACCACGAAAAGACAGAAGCTGTCAATGGTCATGATTTTCGCATGAGGCAGAAGATCCTCCTGCCGTTTCAGGTTCCGGTCCCCCGGAGAGGCAAGAAGCCGCTCCGAAAGCCGCTTCC
>CATJIW010000136.1 GCA_949740745.1 uncultured Lachnospiraceae bacterium
ACTGCATTGACCGGACCTTTCAGGTGCTGGAAGCCGCGGGAGTGGAGATACAGAGCGGGTTTGCGGAGGTGTTTCCGGAGGAAGCGGAGGCAGAGGAAGAGCTTCCTCTTCATAAGGAGATAGAAGGGGCTTCGGAGGAGGACCCGGTGCGGCTTTACCTGAAGGAGATCGGGAAGGTGCCGCTCCTCACGCCGGGAGAAGAGATCCGGCTGGCCAGGCAGATCGAGGAGGGGAACGAGGACGCCGCCAGACGGCTGGCAGAGGCGAATCTCAGACTGGTGGTGAGCGTTGCCAAGCGGTATGCGGGCCGGGGCATGCAGTTTTTGGACCTGATCCAGGAGGGGAATCTGGGGCTTATGAAGGCCGTGGAGAAGTTTGACTACCGGAAAGGGTATAAGTTCAGCACCTATGCCACCTGGTGGATCCGCCAGGCCATTACCAGGGCCATTGCGGACCAGGGCAGGACCATCCGCATCCCGGTCCACATGGTGGAAACCATCAACCGGGTCATCCGCATTTCCAGAAGACTGACCCAGGAGTACGGGAGGGAGCCGAGCCCGGAGGAGATTGCGGAATGCATGAAGCTTTCTCCGGACAAGGTGCGGGAGATCATGCGGTTTTCCATGGAGCCGGTTTCTTTAGAGACGCCGGTGGGAGAGGAGGACGACAGCCATCTGTCGGACTTCATTCAGGACGACCGGATCCAGGTGCCGGCGGAGGCGGCGGATTTTTCGATGCTGCGGGAACAGCTTGGCGAGGTGCTCCATACACTGACGGACCGGGAGCGGCAGGTGCTCTGCATGCGGTTCGGGCTTTTGGACGGCGAGGGGCGGACCCTGGAGGAAGTGGGAAAAGAATTCAACGTGACCAGGGAGAGGATCAGGCAGATCGAGGCCAAGGCCCTCAGAAAGCTCAGGCATCCAAGCAGAAGCAGGAAATTAAAGGATTTTCTGGAGTAGTGACGGCAGAGGAGATTGGGATGGATAATGGAAGTGCAGAGAAGGAGGCCATGGCCGGGGCAGAGGGGGGACGGACGCCGCTGTCGCCCAGGCTTTTGGCAGTGGGGGCCATGGTGGAGCCTGGGGGCGTTCTGGCAGATGTCGGGACAGACCACGGGTATCTGCCCATCCGGCTGCTGGAGGAGGGACGGATTTCGTCGGCCATTGCCATGGACGTGAGAAAGGGGCCTCTTAACCGGGCGAGGGCCCACGTGGAGGCACGGGGGCTTTCGGATCAGGTGGAGGTAAGGCTGAGCGACGGCTTTTCGGCGCTGTCGCCGGGGGAGGCGGACGCAGCGGTCCTCGCCGGGATGGGGGGACCTTTGATCATCCGGATCCTTGAGGAGGGGCGGGAGGTGGTTAGGTCTCTGAAATATCTGGTGCTGTCCCCCCAGTCGGAGATTCCCGGCGTGCGCCGATATCTGCTGGAAAACGGATATGGAATCCCGGAGGAGGATCTGGTCCTGGACGACGGGAAGTTTTATACGGTGATCAAGGTCCTGCCCCGGAAGGAGGAGGCGCCGGAGCCGCCCTGGGATTACATAGAAACGGCTTACGGGCGGCATCTGCTTCGTTCGGGGAAGCCGGCGGTCCTTGCATTTCTCCGGAGGGAGAGGCAGATTTATGCGGCCCTTCGGGAGGAGCTGCTGGCGGCAGAGACGGACCGTGCAAGAAAGCGGCTTGCTCAGGTGGAGCGGGAGCTTTCGGCTCTTTCCGGGGCCATTGCCCTGGCAGGGGCGGCGGGAACAGATAAAGGAGAGTGAGAGGAATGAAAACCTGTGGAGAGATCGCGGCCTGGTTTAATGAACGGTGGCCGGAGGCGCTGGCCTGTTCCTGGGACAATGTGGGCCTTCTGGCGGGACGGGCGGAAAAGGAGGTGCGGACGGTATATGTGGCTTTGGACGCCACGGAGGAGGTTATTCAGGCGGCCATTGGAGAAGGGGCCGACCTGCTCCTTACCCATCATCCGCTGATCTTCGGCGGCGTAAAGCACGTGAGCGACCGGGACGCCCTGGGAAGGCGGCTGCTGTCCCTTATCCGGGCGGACCTTTCCTGCTACAGCGGCCATACGAACTTTGACGCCGCAAGAGGCGGCATGGCGGATCTGGCAGCTGAGCGGCTCGGCCTGTTTGACGAATCCGCAGCGCTCCTGCCCCTTGAGACGACCGGGGA
>CATJIW010000137.1 GCA_949740745.1 uncultured Lachnospiraceae bacterium
CGGCGGTCATGGAGAAGGTCACGGGGGCGGCTGCGGCGGCCGCGGATGTCACTGAGAAGGGCATGAAAGCGCCTGCGGGCTTTATTATGAAATAGAAGGATTATGCAATGGAATAAAATAAACGGCAAAACCAGGGTCTTCCGCATCTGCGGCAGGCCCTGGTTTTTTGAAGCGGGAAATGGGAATTCTGCAGGAGCTGATCCTTGAGGCTGATGATATTTAAAATTTAGGCGTTCCCCCCTTGACACGGCCTTTCGGCTGTGCTATCATACAGTGTGAAATGATTGTTATATTACAAATAGAACAAAAGGAACACAGGAGGTGTCTTTATGAATATCAACAAATTCACGCAGAATTCGCTGCAGGCGGTGCAGAACTGTGAAAGGCTGGCTTCTGAATATGGAAATCAGGAGATCGATCAGGAGCATCTGCTGGAGGGGCTTTTATCCCTGGAGGACAGCCTGATCCGGAAGATGATCGTAAAGATGGAGATCCAGCCGGAATATTTTGCGGACCGGGTGGAGGAAATGCTGAACCGGAAGCCGAAGGTGTCCGGCGACGTGAAGCTTTATGTGAGCCAGGAATTAAATAAGGCGCTGATAAGCGCCGAGGACGAGGCGAAGCAGATGGGAGACGAGTACGTGTCCGTGGAGCATCTGTTCCTGGCTCTGCTAAGGCATCCCAACGGGGCCTTAAAGTCCTTATTTACGGAGTTTGGGATTACCAGGGAGCGTTTTTTGCAGGCGCTTTCCACGGTACGGGGAAACCAGCGGGTGACAAGCGACAATCCGGAAGCGACCTATGATACGCTGGCGAAATACGGGACGGACCTGGTGGAGCGGGCCAGAAGGCAGGAGCTGGATCCGGTGATCGGCCGGGATACGGAGATCCGGAATGTGATCCGGATTCTTTCCAGAAAGACGAAGAACAATCCGGTGCTGATCGGAGAGCCGGGCGTTGGCAAGACGGCCGTGGTGGAAGGGCTGGCCCAGCGGATTGTCCGGGGCGACGTGCCGGAGGGGCTTAAAGATAAGACGGTGTTCTCCCTGGACATGGGTGCGCTGGTGGCAGGCGCCAAGTACCGGGGCGAATTTGAGGAACGTCTGAAGGCGGTCCTGGAGGAAGTGAAAAAGAGCGAGGGGAAAATCCTTCTGTTTGTCGATGAGCTTCATACCATCGTGGGAGCCGGGAAGACGGACGGGGCCATGGACGCGGGCAATATGTTAAAGCCCATGCTGGCCAGAGGGGAGCTCCACTGCATCGGGGCCACCACCCTGGACGAGTACCGGAAGTATATCGAGAAGGATGCGGCCCTGGAGCGGCGGTTCCAGCCGGTTTTGGTGGATGAGCCCACGGTGGAGGACACCATTTCCATCCTCCGGGGGCTAAAGGACCGGTACGAGGTGTTTCACGGCGTTAAGATTCTGGATTCGGCGCTGGTAAGCGCGGCCGCTCTTTCCAATCGTTACATTTCTGACCGGTTCCTGCCGGATAAGGCCATCGATCTGGTGGACGAGGCGTGCGCCCTTATTAAGA
>CATJIW010000138.1 GCA_949740745.1 uncultured Lachnospiraceae bacterium
CAGGGGCGTAAAATTGTTTACCACAGCCTGTACAATGTAGCCCGTGAAACAGGCTCTTATGGTTTTGTCATATTGGTTCCTCATTTTCGTCCTTTCCCCATAACGGAGACCCTCCTGAAAAAGTCCCCCGCCTTTCCGTCCCATTATACCCCTTTTCTGCCTATATTTCAAGTTACTCTCACGAGCCGCAGCAAGTCTTTTGACCAAATCGGGAAAATGCGGTATAAAGGAACTGCCCTGGACTAACTGTCAGGAAACAGGCTATTTATCTAAACGCTCTACCGCCAGGAGCAGGAGTTTGAACGTTACGGCCTGCATATTTCCAGACAGAACATGGCGAACCGAACGCTCCGGTGTGCGGACTGTTACCTTGCAGTTCTCTATGATTACCTGCATGAAAAGATGTACGGCTGCCATGTGCTGTAGGCAGATGAGACACCTGTGCTGTTCTTACCAAAAAGAAGCCATTTTTACCTAAGACACAAACTTTTTTACACTACCGGGCAAAAAATAGAGCCAAGGACCTGTTTTTTAGATTCCCGGCTCTATAACTCTGCCTATGCGCTTCTATCAGCTTTCAGTTGTTTGACTTCTTCAAGAGAAAGTCCTGAAATATTAACAATTTCCTCTAAAGCATATTTGCCAGCCGCCAACATACGGAGCGCAACCTCTTTCATTCCCTCTTTCAATGTTTGATTCCTCATATCTTCCATAACCCGGCACATGATTTCGATTCCCTCCTTGTTCTCTTTAAAAAATCTCACTCTGTCTGCCAATGTCCCATAGCTTTCCCCAGTTTCTAAAAAGCACCGCTCAACCGGATAGAGCGGCCGACCTTTTCCCATTACGTCATTCTCTGTGATAAAGATTACCCACGTTTCCGGCAGCTTGTCAAAGTCCTCGCCTTTTTTCAAAATTTCGTATTTTCATACTACCATAAATTGTTGAATTTTACAATCTACATATTTATTTCGTAAAGATTGATTTTCTTTAATGTTTATATCAATGAAATTGTGTATATTTCTTGCACATTTTCTATAATTTTTTGATAAAATATATAATACTACAGATATCGGTATTTCTTCCTTTGTGCAAAAAGAAAAGCCGCCGAGATCATACAGGCGCAGATTTCTGCCACGGTGATCGCCCACCAGATGCCGTCCACGCCAAAAAAGACGGGCAGGATCAGGACGGAGGCAGTCTGAAAGACCAGGGTCCGCAGGAAGGAGATGGCGGCGGACACCGCTCCGTTGCTGAGGGCAGTAAAAAAAGAAGAAATAAAAATGTTAAAGCCGGCCAGACAGAACGAACAGGAGAACAGCCGGAATGCATGGCCGGTGAGAGCAAAAAGCTCCCTGTCGTAGCCGACAAAGATTCCGGCAAGGGGGTCTGCCAGTGAAAATGCAAGGAAGCTTAAAAGGATTCCGGAGCCGCCCATGAGCAAGGAGCTCTTTTTCAGCATGCTTTGAAGCTCTGAGTGGTTTCCAGCCCCGTAATGGTAGCCGATCACGGGGGCGCTGCCGATGGAATAGCCGATAAAAATGGCAATAAAAATAAACTGCACGTACATTAACACGCCGTAGGCCGAAACGCCGTTTTCCCCCACATGCCGAAGAAGCTGAAAATTGTAGAGCATGCTGACGACGGAAATGGAAATATTGCTCATAAGCTCCGAAGAGCCGTTTCCGAAGGCCTTGAGGATCGGCCGGCACTCGGGCCTTGTCTTCGTGAGCCGCAGAAGGCTTCCGTTCGGACGGAGGAAATAGAAAAGAGGAAGGATTCCTCCGAGGCATTGGCTGAGACCCGTGGCAAAGGCCGCGCCCGTCACGCCCCAGCCAAATCCCCCCACAAACAGAGCGTCCAGAACCATATTGGCGATCCCGGCGGCCACGGTGGCGTAAAGGCCCAGCTTCGGCTTTTCGGCGGCAATAAAAAAGCTCTGAAACACATTCTGCAGCATAAAGGCCGCATTGAAACCGATGACAAGACGGCCGTAGAGAACGCAGTCGCCCATCATTTCTTCAGTGGCGCCCAAAAAGGAGGCAATGGGCTCCATAAAAGCGATTCCAAAGACGGACAGGCCAAGCCCCAGGACCAGCGTGGCGGAGATTAACATGGAAAAGTACCGGTTGGCCAGGTCCCTCCGCCCCTCTCCCAGCACTCTGGAAACAAGGGCCGTGCCGCCGGTGCCGATCATGAAGCCGGTGCCCCCCAGAATCATAACGAAGGGCATGACCAGATTGACGGCGGCAAAGGCGGTCTTCCCGGCAAAATTCGATACGAAAAAGCCGTCCACCACTCCGTAAATGGAGGTAAACACCATCATAATAATAGAAGGGAGGGTGAAGCGGAGCAGTTTTTTATAAGTAAAGTGATCCGATAATTGAATATTCATGTCATAAAACTCCTTTGCTGATGAAATGGTCTGCCGCATCCGTGAGAAGCAGGCTTTTTTGTTTTTGCCGGTTATTTCCGGAAGGAGGGCGCCCTCATGCTTCAGACTGTTATATTCGGAAATCGTATATTTGTCAAGACCGGGGAGAAAAATAGATTTTTATAAAAAACAGTTGACTCCTACGCTGCGTCATAGTTTATACTGGGTTTGCACGAGGAGGAAGGACCATATGAAAACGGTACATGAAGTGAGCAGGCTGACAGGCGTGAGTATACGCACCCTGCAGTATTATGACAAAATCGGGCTCCTGCGTCCCGCAGGACATACCCGGTCAGGCTACCGGCTGTATGACGATGCGGCTTTGGAAAGGCTTCAGCAGATCTTATTGTTCCGGGAGCTGGAATTTCCTCTTAAGGACATCAGGGCGATCCTGGAGAGTGCGGATTTCGACAGGGAAAAGGCTCTGGAGCAGCAGATTACTCTGCTGTCCCTTAAGAAAGAGCATCTGGAAAATGAACCAGCAGCCATGCCAGGACGTGGACGGCCTGCTGGAAACGGCCGGTCCGTATCAGCTCTTCGATTTCGCCGGGGGAACAGGTTCTGACATTTAAAAATTCCGTCTCGTCCAGATGCTGTCCTCCGGCCTTCCGGCAGTTTTCCGCCGCAAAAATGTGAGCATAATTATCTGCGATGGTGGCGTTGGAGGGGACGGTGAGCAGATGCCTCCAATGTTCCGAGACATAGCCGGTTTCTTCGAGCAGCTCCCGTTTGGCGGCTTCCAGCGCAGCTTCGGCCCCGGCGGCTCTGCGGCCGGCGTCATATTCTCTGCCGTCCGCCCCTTCGATGCCGCCGGCCGGAAATTCGGTGGTTACCTCCCGGATCCCCTGGCGGAACTGCCGGACGCAGAGGTAGTTTCCTGCTTCGTCGGATGCGGCGATTACCACATAATCCTTGCGGCTGTAGCTGTAGAAAGGTTCAAATTCGCTGCCGTCCGGAAACCGGTAGGCAGACCGTCTGAAATCGATCCATTCGTCCTGCACGAGATGCTCCGTGCGGATCTCTTCCCAGGCCAGGTTTTCTTTGCCGTCTAAGACCGGGCCTGAGGAATCCTTTGCATTGTTCTGCATGGCATGTCACGCTCCTTTATAAAGATAAATCAGAAAATTTTCAGGAGTCATTGTAGCACAGATAAAGAAGAAAGTCCACGATTCATTTCCCCTCTTCGTCCCTTGCGTACATCCGTTCCAGCCGTCCGCCCAGACGGCTTAAAATTTCATTGGTGATGGTCCCGGCAGCCTCGGCCCAGCCGCAGGCAGTGATCTCCTCCTCTCCCCAGGAGCCGATCAGGACCGCATAACCTCCGGCCTTCACGCCGGGAATGCCGGTCGCGTCCACAAGGGTCTGGTCCATGCAGATGCGGCCCGCAATGGGAGCTCTTCTGCCTTCAAGCAGGACAAAGCCCTTTCCGCAGGAAAAGGAGCGGGGGAGGCCGTCGGCATAGCCGATGGAGAGAACGGCCAGAGTTTCTTCTTTGCCGGCGGTGTGCATGAGCCCGTATCCGGCAGATTCTCCGGGCTTTAAATGTTTGACGGCGGCAATGCGGGCTTTCAGAGAGAGGACCGGTTTCAGGGAGCCGCCCCAGGCGGCCGTGTCCGCTCCGGTGCTTAAAAGCCCGTAGAGGGCGATGCCGGGCCGGACGTAGCCGGCGGACGGCGCCGGGTATCTCAGAAGGCCGAAGCTGGACAGAAGATGGATTCCGGGGCAGGGGCAGCCCCGCGCCTCCAGCCTGCGGACGGCGCTTTGGAAGGCCGAGATCTGTTTTTTCACATAAGCTTCTTCCCGGTCTGTCTGCCCGTCTGCGGTGCACAGATGAGAGAAAACCCCGTCTATGCGCAGGTGCTTAAGCTTCCAGAGGCCGGACAGCCCGTCCAGGTTTTCACAGGGCTCTCCCAGGCGGCGCATTCCCGTATCGATCCCCACATGCACGTGAAAATCTCTGCCGGAGGCGTTTAAAAGCGCTCCGTAGGAAGCGTCGACCACAGTCTGAGTCAGACGGAAACGGTTCAGCAGCGGAAACTGGGACGGATGGGTGTAGCCCAGAATCAGGATTTCTCCGGTGACCCCGTGCTTTCTGAGAATGACTCCCTCGGCGGCGCAGGCCACGCAGAATGCGTCGATGCCCAGGCGGTTTAATTCCCTGGAGATCAGAACGGCGCCGTGGCCATAGGCGTTGGCCTTGACGGCAGGCATCAGGCGGCAGCCCGCCGGCAGCAGCTTCTTTAAATAGTTTACGTTGTGGCAGAGGGCGGAGCGGTCAAGCTCGATCCAGGCCCGTCTGCCAAAGGGAGGAGCGGAGGGAGCCGAAGACGCTTTCCTGCCTGTGGGGAAGGCTTTATTCCCGGCGAGGCTCCTGAGGATCCAGGATCCCTTGGGAAGGAGGGCCGAAACGGCGAAAGAAACGCCTGCCGTGACGGCGGATACCGACAGAAACTGAATAAAGGGACGGTCTACCAGAAGCCAGGTCAGATGAAGAGGCTTTGCCGCCGCCCGAAGGACGATGAGAAGGGCCGGATGGAGGACGTAGATCCAGGAGGAAACGGTCCGGAGCCTTTTGGCGGGACGGCAGCCGGCGGACAGCAGAAGCCGGAACAGGAAGAACATGGACGGCGCCAGAAACAGGTACATGCTGTCATGGCGGGGGAGGCCGAGGCTGCGCAGCAGATATGCCTCCAGGGTCATCAGGGCAAAGGAAACGACGAAGCCGGCGAGGGCGGGCAGGCGTCTGCCGGGGTCAGGCCGGGCTTTGCCGGAGGCGAGCCATGAGCCGAGAACCAGAAAAAGCGGAGCGAAAAACAGGCCGTTCCGGGTATAGGAGGATATCCGGAAGAATCCTTCATAGAAGGCCTTCAGGAACGGGACGGAGGCGGTCAGGCCGTAATAGCTGTCGCCTGCCAGGCCGAGCAGATACAAAAAACCCGCAGCCAGGGCCGGTACAAAGCTATAAGGACAGCGTTTCAGGGCCAGGACCAGAAGGATGCCCAGGAGGCAGGCCGGAAAATACCACAGGTGATAGAAGGTCCCGTCAAAAAAGACCATGCGAAAAAGGCCGCCCGCAGTCAGCTCCCTGTAGTGCCCGGCATAAATGCCGAAAGGCAGATACAGGATGATGGAAAGGCCGTATAAAAGCCCGGTCCTGAGGAGGAAGCGCCGAAGGCGGGCAGGCTCCGGGCGGTCTCCCAGGACGAAATAACCGGTCACCAGGAAAAAGAAGGGAACGGCCAGCCGGGCCAGTACCCTGGTCAGGAAAAAATCCGCCTCCCGGCTTATGGCCGACAGAGGAGAAATATGGATGGCGATGACCAGGAAGGCGGCAAAAAACCGGAACCGGTCAAGGCCGCCGAGGC
>CATJIW010000139.1 GCA_949740745.1 uncultured Lachnospiraceae bacterium
AGGGTTTACGGAATTTATACCAAAGCCCATTGAGCGGACTGTCCTGGAGCGGGTGCTGCACAAGGTGCTTCCGGAGGAATGTGTTCAGTATGGGGCGGCGCCTGTGAGTGAAGATGTGCCGGCTAAGGAACAGGCAGAGGACAGAATGTCGGATAAGAAATCTTCCAAAAGAAAGCTTTCCAAAAAGAAGGCCTCCAAAGTCTCCAAAAAGAAGCTCTCGGATCAGAAGCTCTCGGATCAGAAGCATTTGGATCGGCAGCTTTCAGACGAAAAGCATTCGGATAAACAGCGCCCGGACGAGAAGCCTGCAGACGAGAAACTGACAGATGAGAGGTATCCGGACGATAAACCTTCCGAGGCGGAGCTTTCCAAGGAGAGAGGATCCGAAGGAAAAGCTTTGGAGAAGAAGGATCCGGAAAAGAAGAGGCTGAAAAAGAAAGCTTCGGAAAGAAGGGCGTCGGGAAGAAAGGCTTCGGAGAGGAAGGATCCGGAAGAGAAGGATCCGAAAAAGGTCGTGCAGAAGGAGGCGGCTACAGCTCACGGCATTCCGGAAGAAAGCGGTGCAGAGGAGTCTCCTTTGGCGAAGGATGAAAGAGAAGAGCACGCTCCGGAGGAAACGGCTTCGGAAGATATTATGATGGAAGAAGCCGCGCCGGAAGAGAGCCCGGAGGAAGAAGCCGCGCAAAAAGAGGAGCTTTTGGAAGAGGAGCATTTGGCCGGGGAGCTTTCGGAGGAAGGACTTTCAGGTGAAGAGAGTCCGGAGGAAGGCGTTTCAGACGAAGAGTTTTCAAGGGAAGAGGATTCGGAGGAAGAATTTTCGGACGAAGAGTTTTCGGACGAGGATTTTTCCGGAGAAGAGGATTCGGACGAAGAGGATTCGGATGAAGAGGTTCTGGAGGAGGATCCGGAGGAAGAAGATCTGGATGAAGAAGATCTGGAGGAAGAAGAAGATTTTGATGAGGAGTATTCGGATGACGAGGCCGTTTCGGAGGATGGATATTCACTGTCGTTTGAACCTTTGAAAAAAATCGGCATCAATGTACCGCTGGGGCTGGATTACTGCTGCGGAGAGGAAGACTTTTATCTGGAAATGCTGCAGATGTTCTGTGATCAGGCCATAGAGAAAAGGGCGGAAATTGTTTTTCTGTATGAGACCGGCAACTGGAACGATTATACGGTTAAGGTCCATGCGCTGAAAAGCACGTCGCTGACCATC
>CATJIW010000140.1 GCA_949740745.1 uncultured Lachnospiraceae bacterium
AAGCCTCTCCTCCGATATACACGGCGTCAGCCCCATAACGGATGGCCGTCCGAAGGACCTCCAGACTCCCTGCCGGCGCCAAAAGCTCCGGTTTTTTTCTCATCCCTGTCATATCCATAAATCCACCCTGTCCGTTTTCACACTGACTGTCACTCCGTCTCCAACGGGGAGCACTGCTGTCTGCAGTCCCTCCGTATGCTTTAGCACATACAGGTATTCCCGCATCCTGGCATGAATGGTCCGGTTCCTCCTGGCCACTGCAAACCGGGATTCCAGTATATCCCCGCCCTGGAGTACATTGTCTGAGACCAGCACACCCT
Source organism: uncultured Lachnospiraceae bacterium (assembly GCA_949740745.1). Classification (GTDB taxonomy): domain Bacteria; phylum Bacillota; class Clostridia; order Lachnospirales; family Lachnospiraceae; genus Lientehia. The sequence continues at coordinate 321 of CATJIW010000140.1, forward strand.
GAGTCGGAAGCAAACGCAGCACATCCGGCAGAAATTTTAGATACTGCCCCTTGGCCGCATCCATAAAAATAAAATCAAAAGAGGGGTTCAGAGTTTTTAAAACCTCAGAAGCGTCTCCCTCCAGCAGCAAAATGGATTCCTCCATTCCTGCCCGCCGGAAATTTTCTCTGGCAATGGGAATCCGCTTCCAGTATTTCTCAATGGTAGTAATGGTACAGCCTTTTGGCATAACACTGGCCATAAGCAGCGCCGAGTAACCGGTGGCTGTCCCAACCTCCAAAATCTGCCTCGGCTGTTTCATGGCAATCAATGTCTTTAAGAGGCTTCCTGTCTCTTTCCGGATAATCGGAACAAAGGAGGCAGCCGCCTCCCCTGCAATGTATTCCAGCAATTTACCCTCTTCCTGTTCCAGAGAGTTTAAATATACGGAAAGCCGCTCTCTTTCTGTCATGAGGCTTCCTCCGTCTCCACGGCAGCCCCTGACAGAATATCGAGGATCATCTTTCCCGTCATGTTGGTATTGATCCGGTATTCCCCCGGCACAAGCTCACTGTTATAGAAATATTTTTGAACAATAAACACAAATTTGTTGTCGATAAATCCCTCTTTTTCCAAAGTATCAGCCACCTGAGTGACGGTGTTTCCTTCTTTCAATACAAACCGCACGGTGCGTGGATTCTTCGCCGTCCCCGTCCGCTCATCAAAAACCGCTTTTCCAAAGCCATACGCCCTGGCCGCCAGCAAAAGCATACAGGATATGAGCGCCGCCATCACAGCCATGCGGACAATGGTACCGAAAATACGTGTACTCATATGCGCTCTCTCCTTTCTGTCCCTCTCTTTAAATTTCCATAATGATCGGCAGGATCATGGGATTCCGCTTCATCTTTTTCCAGATATAATCACTCAAGCTGTCCCGGATGACCGTCTTGATCTTCCCCCAGTCATTGACCCGTCTGTCCAGGCACTTCCTGACAGCCTCCTCCACCACTGAATGGGCCTCTTCCATCAGGTTCTCCGATTCTCTCACATAGACAAAGCCTCTGGAAACAATGTCCGGCCCCGACATAAGCTGGTTGTTATGACGATCCAGAGTAAGGACCACAATGATGATGCCGTTTTGAGCCAGGTTCTGCCGGTCTCTCAGGACAATATTTCCCACATCCCCGACTCCCAGTCCATCCACCAGAACCGGTCCTGCCGTCACGTTCCCTATCACCTGGGCGCCCTCCTCGGAAAGCTCCATCACATTGCCGGAACGCATAATAAAAATATTTTCCTTGGCCACCCCCATCTCATGGGCGATCTCCGCCTGGGCCATGAGATGACGGTATTCCCCGTGGACCGGAAGGGCAAACTTCGGCTTCACCAGCGAATAGATTAATTTCAGATCTTCCTTGCAGGCATGTCCTGACACATGAGTATCCTGGAAAATTACCTTGGCTCCCTTGGCCGAAAGTTCATTGATCACCTGGGCCACAGCCTTTTCATTGCCCGGAATGGGGGTGGAGCTGAAAATAATCGCATCGTTTGCGTTGATAGAAACCTTCTTGTGGATATCCGCGGCCATCCTGGACAGGGCTGCCATGGACTCTCCCTGGCTTCCCGTGGTGATAAGGACCGTCTTTTCCGGAGGGTAATTGCCCAGACGGGAAATGTCCACCAACGTCCCTTCAGGGATCTGGATATATCCCAGCTCCGTGGCGATACCGATGATGTTCACCATGCTGCGTCCTTCCACCACCACTTTCCTTCCATATTTATAAGAAGAATTGATGATCTGCTGGACCCGGTCCACATTGGAGGCAAAGGTTGCCACAATGATGCGCCGCTCCTTATTTTCCTCAAAGAGCCGGTCAAAGGTCCGCCCCACAGCCCGCTCCGACATGGTAAATCCATCCCGGATAGCATTGGTACTGTCGGCCATCAATGCCAGGACTCCCTTCTTTCCCAGCTCCGCAAACCGAGGTAAATCCACCGGATCTCCAAAAACCGGTGTGTAATCAATCTTAAAGTCTCCTGTGTGGACAATGGTTCCTGCCGGCGTGAAAATGGCAAAAGCAGCCGCGTCGGCGATGCTGTGGTTGGTTCGGATGAACTCCACCCGGAAACACCCCAGGTTCACCGACTGTCCGTACTTCATCACCTTCCGCTTGGTGGACCTGGTCATTCCCCGTTCCTTCAATTTATGCTCAATGATGCCCATAGTCAGCTTTGTGGCATAGACCGGCACATTTAACTCTGCAAGTACATAAGGGAGCGCACCGATGTGGTCCTCGTGTCCGTGAGTGATGACAAACCCCTTGACCTTCTGGATATTGTCCTTCAAATAAGTGATGTCCGGGATCACCAGATCAATCCCCAGCATATCATCACTGGGAAAGGCCAGCCCGCAGTCCACCACAATGATGCTGTCCTCGTGCTCAAAGACTGTCATGTTCATTCCGATCTGTTCCAGTCCTCCCAGGGGAATAATCTTAAGCCCCGGCATTTCCGGATGTCTGCCTCCCTGCTTTCCCGTCTGTCTTCCTGCCTGCTTTGATGTTTGTCTCAAATATTACACCTCTCTTACTTTCTTTTTCGTCCTATTTTATTAAGATAGATTTCGCACAGCGAAATTTTTGCGCCGCAGCTCTTTCGCGGCATAATTCCCGTCCTTACCGGATATCCACATTCTCCAGAAGCTCATTAAAGATCCGTGCCAGGTACTGCTGCTCCTTCTCATCCTCCACGATCTCATACACAGCCTCAGAATCTGTCTCGTCCGATACATCCTTCAGGATATAGCACTCGCCGTCTCCTTCTTCTTCCTCTGCCACAAGCACATAATTGCATCCTGCCACCTTCGTCTCCTCCAGCACATAGCAGGAAAGTTCTTCTCCGTCTTCTGATGTCAAAATAATTTTCTCATCCATGATTTCTTTATCCCCCGTGCGCACAAAAATCACAGGGAATCCAAATATCCCTGTAAAATAAACACTGCCGCTATTTTATCCACATAGTCCTTCCGGCGCTCTCTGCGGACTCCTGCCTCCTTAAGCACCCGCTCCGCCGCCACTGTAGTAAGCCGCTCATCCCAGAGCACAACTGGAAGGCCCGTCCTGGCTTCCAGCTTCTCTGCAAATGCCCGGGACTTTTCTGCCCGCTCCCCAAAATCTCCGTTCATATGTCTGGGGCAGCCCACCACAATTTTCTCTACCTGGTATTCTCCTATCAGCTCTTCCAGACGGGCAAGCGTCCTTCTCAGCTTGTTCTCCTGCGGCCTCTCTATCGTTTCCACGCCCTGAGCCGTAATTCCAAGAGAATCACTGACAGCCACGCCTACCGTCCTGGAGCCGAAGTCCAGTCCCATGACACGCATATCCGGCACTTAACCTTTCAGCTTGCTTTCAATATAAACCTGCACCAGCTCCTCCAGAATCTCGTCCCGCTCAAGCTTCGTGATCAGGCTTCTGGCGCTCTGATGGCTGGTAATATACGTGGGATCTCCCGACATGATATAGCCGACGATCTGGCTGATCGGATTATAGCCCTTCTCCGTCAGGGCCGCATAGACCTTCGCCAGAATCTCTCCCGCCTCCATCTTGTTCTCCTGGGAAGGATTAAAAAACTGTGTTCTGTGTATGTCACCCATGATTTTCACGTCCTTACATGCTTGTATCTCTATTCTAATACAAATTTACCGGGCTGTCGAGGGGTTTTCTTCCAGTTTCTTCATTTATCCCGGCTTTTCCGTCAAAAAAATATCGAAAAACCAAAAAAACCTGCCCCTTACGCGCCCAAAACCGGTCCGGCAAACAGAAACTCTCCCTGTCCCGTTTCCCCTTCTCCGGCAAAACGCACCGGCACGATCCTTCCCGGAAGGAACGCTTCCTGCCCGGCAAAGCCGGAAAGCTCTACGGCCGCTTTCACATATTCCCTGGTAAACCCGGTCATATACCGCCCGCCGCCGATCTGCGTCTCCTCCTCCAGAAGGACTTCCTGCACCGAGCCTCTATAATACCGCCGGAAGCCTTCTGAAAGCTCCTCCGCCAGAGAAAGAGCCCTGCGGCTCCGCTCCGTCTTGACCCCCTCCGGCACCTGCGAGGCCATGGCCGCCGCCTTCGTCCCCTGCCTTTTGGAATACTTGAACACATGCATCTCATAAAAGCCGATCCGGGCAAGGAAATCCAGCGTCTCCGAGAATTCCTCCTCTGTCTCCCCCGGAAACCCCACGATCACGTCGGTGGTAATGGCCGGATGTTCATAATATTTCCTGAGAAGCCCGCAGCAGGCGGCATATTCCTCTGTGGAATAATGACGGTTCATCCGTTTCAGCGTCCGGTCACAGCCGCTTTGCAGGGACAGATGAAAATGCGGGCAGACCTTCTCAATGGCAGAAAGCCCCCTTACAAACTCCTCCGTAACTATCCTGGGCTCCAGGGAGCCTAAACGGATCCGCTCGATCCCTTCCAGCTCCGCCACCCGGCCGATAACTGAAAGAAGCGGTACCGGATCCTCAAAATCCTTTCCGTAAGAAGACAGGTGGATCCCGGTCAGCACCACCTCCCGGTAGCCGGCCCCGGCAAGCCGGCCGATCTCCGCAAGAATATCCTCCGGCCTTCTGCTGCGGATCCTTCCTCTCGTATAAGGAATGATGCAGTAGCTGCAAAACTGGTTGCAGCCGTCCTGGATCTTTATAAACGCCCTGGTATGCTCCGCCGTCCGCACCAGGGACAATTCCTCATATTCCACCGCATGGGCCATGTCAAGGACCGCCCCGGCGCCCGCCGTCCTTTCCCTAAAACCGGCAAGCAGTTCCACAAGCCGGCCCTTCTGATTATTCCCGATCACAAGATCCGCTGCGCCGCTCCTTAGAATCTCCTCCGCCTGAGCCTGGACATAACAGCCCGCCGCTACGATCACCGCCTCCGGATTCCGTTTCCTGGCCCTGCGGAGCATCTGCCTGGATTTCCGGTCTGCCATATTGGTCACGCTGCAGGTATTGACCAGGTAAACGTCCGCCTCCCCGTCAAAGGGAACCAGCTCATAGCCGGCCTCCAAAAGGCTCTGCCCCATGGCCTCCGTCTCGTAGGCGTTGACCTTGCAGCCCAGATTGTGAAGGGCCGCCCGCATTTTCCGGTTTTCCATAACCATTCCTCACTTTTAGTAAAATCTCCTCTTGACTTTTCAAGGGAATCTGTCTAGTATTATAATGAGCCGGAAAGGGGGAGGCCCTTTCCACAATTTAATGCCAGCACAGAAGGGAGCATTCTCATGAAAACAGTACAGATTTCTTTAAATTCCATCGACAAGGTAAAATCCTTCGTCTACGATCTCACCAAATACGACTACGACTTCGATCTGGTATCCGGACGTTACGTCATCGACGCCAAATCCATCATGGGCATCTTCAGCCTGGACCTGTCCAAGCCCATCGACTTAAACATTCATGCCGACGAAAGCGTGGAAGCCATTTTAGAGACGCTGAAGCCTTATCTGGTAAACTAACATACACCACATTGTTCTCCATAAGGATCCCGTTTTTAACGGGATCCTTTTTTTACGGGAAGCTTCGTTCCTATAGAGCCAAGGCCCTCCGGATTTAGCCGCTTTAACGGCGCCCCCTCCTATTGGAGACCCCGTATCTCTATAATCTCCCTCGTCTCAAGGGCCGTCTTCACCATTTCCCCGATCTTCTCCGCCAGCTTTTCCTCCGAGCGGCGGATGATCTTCCGATTGGGCTTGATCACCGGGTGCTTTGCCACGAAAATGGTACAGCAGTCCTCGAAGGGCTGGATGGAGGTCTCAAAGGTGTCGATTTTCAATGCAATATCCACGATCTCCTGCTTGTCAAAGCCAATGACCGGACGGATCACCGGCAGATCGCAGACCTCCCCGGTACAGGCCAGGCTGGGAAGAGTCTGGCTCGCCACCTGGCCGATGCTTTCTCCCGTAACCAGGGCCAGTGCGCCGCTTTCCTCCGCAATGGCCCCGGCAATCCGCATCATATACCGCCGCATGATGATGGTCAGCTCCTCGTGGGGACACTGGTCATAAATATAGAGCTGGAGCTCGGTGAAATTGATTACGTGAAGCTTCATGGGGCCGGAATACCGGGACACCAGCTTCGCCAGGTCCACCACCTTCTGCTTCGCCCGCTCGCTGGTATAGGGCGGGGCATGGAAATAGACGGCGTCGATGGCAACGCCCCGCTTTGCCGTCATATAGCCTGCCACCGGGCTGTCGATGCCTCCGGAAAGAAGAAGCACCGCTTTCCCGCTGGTGCCCACCGGCATGCCTCCGGGTCCCGGAATAATCCTGGAATAAAGGTTCGCCCGCTCCCGCACCTCCACGTAAAAGAACACGTCCGGCTCATGAACATCGACCTTAAGAGAAGGATATGCGGAAAGAAGCGCCTCCCCCAGCTTTGCATTGATCTCATTGGAATCCATGGGAAAGCCCTTGTTGGCCCGCTTCGTCTGTACCTTGAAGGTAAAATTCCCTTCCGGATGGACCCGTCCCGCATAATCCACAAGCCGCTCCCTGATATCCTCAAACCCTTCATAGTCAAACTGGACCATGGGGCAGATTCCGGAGATCCCAAAGACCCGCCCAAGCCGCTCCGTCACCTCTTCAAAGTCAAAGGCGTCCTCCGCTTCCACATAAATCCGGCCCATCTCTTTCCGGACCGAAAACTTCCCCTCCGCTCCCTTCAGGGCAAAACGGATCTGGCGCATCAGCGCATCCTCAAACAGATACCGGTTCTTCCCCTTGATCCCGATCTCCGCATATTTAATTAAAAATGCATGGAACAATTCTTCCTGCGCTGTCATTCTCAAATCCTCCCGTCTATTATCCTTCCCGTACCTTCAGCTCCCGGCGGGAGAAAGCCGGTTTCTTTCCGCCGGAAAAGCCGGTTTTCTTCCTGTCAGCCAAAAGCCCCGCTACCTTCTCGTATACCGGCGGAGCACCGGCAGAAGCTCTTCCAGAACCTGAGCCGTATAGAGAAGCTCCTCCTCCGTGGTAAATGCGCCGAAGCTGAACCGGAGGGTCGCATCCAGAAACTCCCGCTTCACGCCGATCCCCCGGAGCGTCCCGCTGACGGCCGGATGATTGGAGGAACAGGCGGAGCCGGAGGAGACGCAGATCCCCTTCTCCTCCAGGGCGTGGAGCAGAACCTCGCTTTTGATTCCCTCAAAGCCTGCGCTCACCACGTGGGGAGCGGAATCCTCCCCGGAAAGCCCATGGAGCCTGACTCCGGGAAGCCCGCCCAAAAGCTCTGCAAACCGCTTCTTAAGCCCGTACATGGCCTGTATCTTTTCCTCATGATTCTCATAAACTATCCTGGCCGCCTCACCCATTCCGGCAATGCCGGGCACGTTGTGGGTGCCGGAGCGCATCCCCTTCTGCTGGCCGCCCCCGTAGATCACCGGCAGAAGCTTCGTGCCGCTTTTCACATACAAAAAGCCCACGCCCTTGGGCCCGTGGATTTTATGGCCGCTGGCCGACAGAAGGTCTATCTGCTCTCGCCCCGGACTGATCCGGTACTTTCCGTATGCCTGAATGGCATCCACATGGAACAGGGTCTTCGGATTCTTCTTCTTAATCAGCGCCCCGATCTTCCCGACGGGATTGACCGAGCCGATCTCATTGTTGACATACATGACCGACACCAGCGTGGTGTCCTCCCTCAGGGCCGCAAGCAGAGCGTCCTGCCTTACCTGCCCGTTTTCGTCCACCGGGACATAGTCCACCGAAAAGCCTTCCTCCTCCTCCAGATACTCGAACGCCCTGTAAACGGAAGGATGCTCGATGGTTGTCGTAACGATGTGCTTCCCTGCCCGTCTGTTCGCCCTGGCCGCCCCGATGACGGCCATGTTGTTGGACTCGGTGCCCCCAGACGTGAAAATAATCTCTGAGGGCGCCGCCTTCAGAGTCTTTGCCACGGCCTCCGACGCCGCCTTTACGCAGGCTTCCGCCTCCACGCCTTTATTATGGAGAGAAGACGGATTCCCGAAATCCTCCGTCATGCTCTTCACCACAAGCTCCTTCACCGAATCAAACACCCTCGTCGTCGCGCAATTATCTAAATATGCTTCCATAATCCCCTCTTTTTTGCAGTCATCCTGCTTTCCGGCAGAATGGCCGCCGTCTCATTTCTCCAACTGGAACATAAGCGCCGAAAGAAGCGCCATCCCCGCCGTCTCGGTCCGAAGGATCCTGCGCCCCAGGGTAATGGGCGCAAAGCCCCTCTTCCTGGCATAGTCCACCTCTTCCTCCTCAAAGCCGCCCTCCGGCCCGATGAAGACGGCGACCCTCATGCCAGGCTTCACCTCCGAAAGAAGCCGTCTCGTTTCCTCCATGCCCTCGGCATGCTCATAGGGAAACAGCTTACAGTCAAAATCCGCTGCCGCATCCACCGCATCCCGAAAGGAAAGGACAGGAGACACCTCCGGCACCACGGTCCGCTTCGACTGCTTGGCCGCGCTCTCGGAAATGGCATTCCAGCGGCGCACCTTTGCCCCCGCTTTCTTTGCATCCAGCTTCACCACCGACCGCCTGGCAGCCACCGGCACGATCTGAAAAACCCCAAGCTCCACGTTCTTCTGGATCACAAGCTCCATCTTGTCTCCCTTGGGCAGTCCCTGGAACAGCACGATCTTCGCCGGAAGCTCCGTGCCGTCCTCATCCCTGGAAAGAAGCGAGAGAAGCACCCCGTCCTCCTCGAAGGCCAAAAGCCTGCAGTTATAGCAAAGGCTCTTCCCGTCGCTGATCCGGAGCCCGTCCCCGGGCTTCATCCGAAGCACGTTCCTGATATGATTGACGTCGGGGCCGGTGATCCTTGCCGTCTCCGCTCCGATCTCCCGCCCGTCCACAAAAAACAGATACATCCTATTTCTTCCTCACTGTCACAGACACCCAGTCCTTCTGTCTGGTTACCTCCAAAAGCTCCCAGGCTTTATTGGCCGCAAAGGCCGCCTTTACGTCCTCTTCCTTCGTGTCGATAATCCCGGAGGTGATGAAAATGCCGCCTTTTTTCAAATACCGGTCCGCTGCTCCCGCCAGCAAAATGATCACCGGTGCCAGAATGTTCGCCACCGCCACGTCGTAGGCTCCGTCTCCGGCCCGCTCCTGCAGGGCTTCCTCAGTCAGGATGTCCCCTTCCTCCAGGACAAACTCGTCCTCGGAAAGCCCGTTTCCCTGCGCATTCTCCCTGGCCGCCCGGACCGCATGCTCGTCCAGATCCGTCCCGAAGGCAAAAGACGCCCCAAGCTTCAGGGCCGCAATGGCCAGGATCCCGCTCCCGGTCCCGATATCAAGGACCCTGTCTCCCTCTCTCAGGTATTTCTGAAGCTGCCTGAGACAAAGCTGAGTGGTCTCGTGGGAGCCGGTCCCAAAGGCGGTCCCCGGATCGATCTCGATCATCAGCCTGCCCGCATGCTCCCCCGGCACCGCTTCCCAGGTAGGCTTGATCAGGATATCGTCCACGGTAAAGGGATGGAAATACTGCTTCCAGTTGTTGATCCAGTCCTTGTCCTCCGTCTCCGAGGCCGTTATGGTTCCCTCTCCCACGTTCACGAAAAGCCGAAGCTCCGAAAGCCCCTCCTGAATTCCCGAAAGAAGCGCCAGATCCTCCGTCCCCTCATCCACATAGAAGGAGATCCTCGCCTTTCCCTCGTCCGGCGGAAGCTCCGGAAGAATATCGATAAACATCCCCTTCGTCTCCGCTTCCGTCAGGGGGACGTTGTCCTCAATCTCTATTCCTTCAATCCCATGCTCTTCCAGCATGCTGCCCACCAGATCCGCCGCCTCCGTCGTTGTGTCAATGGTATACCTCTTCCACTTCATCATGGTCCCCTTTTCCAAACCTTATTCCAATTGCTGCATCTTTTCAGATTATTCCTTGCATGTTTCCTCTATATACGGTAAAATATAACCAGATGTTTTCCTTATTACAAAATATCATTACAGAGGGGGTATTTTATGGAATCACGCGTCATGAAATTTTATGCAAAGGACGACCACAGCGTGGTACTGCGCGCCATTCACGGCCATTTTGCCACCAGCCATTCTCATGTCAACTACTATATTGACGTGACCGGCCTTCGGACCAGGTGCAGCGAAGCCACGGCCGCCGCCAAAAACCTGGTTGGCAAAATCGTCAACACCACTGTCATCGACACCATCGTCTGCATGGACGGCTGCGAGGTCGT
>CATJIW010000141.1 GCA_949740745.1 uncultured Lachnospiraceae bacterium
CGCTCGTCGAAGGGCTGCTCGCTTTCCGGCTGCTCCGCATAGACCACGGTTTCCTGACCGGTCCGCTCCTCCAGGATCGAGGCCAGCTCTCCGGCCCTTGCGCTGAGAAGCTCCAGCGTTCTGGGACTGGTCGCCAGAATGGACACGGTCGCCTTTCCGCTTTCATAAAGCACGCGGATCGTCATTTTTCCGAGAGATGCCGGCTCCAGTTCAATGGTAAGGGTCCCGTCACTTGCGGGAAGCCTCTGGGCAATCGCCCGGCCCACATCATTTATCAGATTCGGTTCACTGGTCCTGACCGGCTCCAAAGACGTCTGTTCCGGTTCGCGGACGGCATATTCCCGAAGCGGCTGCTGCGCCATACCCACAAGCTGCTGGTTCTGCCCGGCCTGCTCCTTCGTGCTGCCTCTCGCTTCCGATCCGAAGTCTCCTGCGCCTTCCTCCGGCTTCACCGGCTTCTGCTCTGCCGCTGCTTCCGGAAGCTCCAAAGGCTCTGCCTGCGTCCGCCCGGCTTCTGCCCGGCCTTCGCTTTCCTGTCCGGAAACCCTCTTCTCTGTCTGCGCCTCCTGCTTCGCCTCTGTCACCGCAGCCTGCACCGCCTGGTTTTCTGCCATGGCCGAAAGCTTAGGCTGCTCTGTCTGCGCAGAGGGCTCCTGAACTGCCGTATGCTCCGGCACAGTTAAAGGCTCTGCCTGAGATACCGTTTCCATGATTTCCACGGTCGCTGCCGCTTCACCGGTCTGCTCTGTCAAAACCTCCGCCTCTGCTTCCGGAAGCGCCGCCGCAAGCTGTCCTGCCGACTCCTGAAGCTGGAGCAGCAGCTCGGAAGGAACCACTTCGCCGTTTTTCACAGCGCCTTCTTCCGATTCCGGCTTTTCCTTCTGTCCGCTTTCCTTTACCGGCTTCGTCTCTTCCTTGCCGGCATCCGGCGCCTTCGCCTGAGAATCCTTTCCGGAAACCGCCGCATCCTTCGTCCTGTCGCCGGCCGTCTGGTTCTGTTCCTTTAACAGCCTGTCAAAGGCTGCGTCCGTGCCCGACGTCCGTCCGCCGTTTCCGGCTTTCCTGCCTGCCTGGAGCATCGATACTGCTTCTGTCTGGATTTTTTCCACGCGTTTCTCCTTTCTTTATATTTTCTGCACAAAATCGTGCGCATCTATGATCATCGGCCCAGGGGCCGGGATCACCCTCTGAATACCGGGGACTCATTCCCCATGCTGCGGATCACGAATTCCTCCACAAAAGCTTCCTCCTCCTTCTGTTCCGCCGTGCGGTATTCCTTCAGCCGCTTATCCTTCAGCTTCTCAAATTTGGAGGTATCCACCTTTGCATCGATCACCTCATTTTTTTTCTCCTCTTCTTTCGTTTTCAGAACGACCAGCCGCTCTTCCTCCTGCTCGATCCGCTCTTCCATCCGCTCGATACACATATCGTAAAGCAGATAGGTTTCAATGGAAGCCCCGGCAGATTTTGTCTCGTCAAAGCTTCCCTGATAATCCTGCAGCCTTCCGTTTAACTGCCTGATCTCTTCTTTTTTGTCATTGACGCTTTTTAAGATCACGGCGTGCTCTTTCTTTAAACCGTCCAAAACCTGTGTCTTGTAATTCAAAACCGTTTCCAGACTGTATTGAAACCGCTTCACTTAAAAATCCCTCCATGTCCTATCCGGCAATGTTTGTCATCAGCCGTACCGTTTCTTCATATGAAAAGCTTTCATTGATTCCCTGTTTCAGGAATCCGTTCATGTTGTTTATTTTGGAAACTGCCTCGTCAAGGGCAGGGTTGGTGCCTTTTTTATAAGCCCCGATGGCGATCAGATCTGCATTTTTCTGATAAAGGGCAAGCAGATTCCGAAACCGCCCGTCAACCTGCTTATGCTGCTGCGGAACGATTTCCACCATCAGTCTGGAAATACTGGCGCCGATGTCGATGGCCGGAAAATGATTCTCATTGGCAAGCTGGCGGCTTAACACAATATGGCCGTCCAGGATACCCCGGACCGTATCGGAGATCGGCTCATTGGTATCGTCCCCCTCCACCAGCACCGTATAAACGCCGGTAATGGAACCTTTGTTAAAATTCCCGCTCCGTTCCAAAAGCTTGGGAAACTCCGCATAAATAGAAGGAGTATAGCCTCTGGCAATGGGCGGCTCCCCAATGGCCAGGCCGATTTCCCTCTGAGCCATGGCATAACGGGTCAGGGAGTCCATCATCAAAAGAACGTCCAATCCCTGGTCCCGGAAATATTCCGCAATGGTCGTCGCCACCAGCGGGCATTTCATCCGCAGCATGGCCGGCTGGTCCGAGGTGGCCACTACCAGCACGGAACGGCTCATTCCCTCTTCTCCCAGATCCTTCTGGACAAACTCCAGCACCTCACGGCCTCGCTCTCCCACCAGCGCGATCACGTTGATATCTGTTTTTACATTTTTGGCGATCATCCCCATCAGGGTACTTTTCCCGACGCCGGAACCGGCAAAAATACCGATTCTTTGTCCTTTACCGATGGTGTTCAGCCCGTCGATCGCCTTTACGCCGAACTCCAGCCGCTCTCTGATCGGCGGTCTGGCCAGGGGATTGATTCCCGGCGAATCCACCGAATAAAATCTCGTGGGATTAAAGCCCGGCCCCCCGTCCATGGGCTCTCCCATGGCGTTGATGATGCGCCCTCTGAGAAAATCCCCCACAGGAACCTTCAGACGGCGCCTGGTATTCCTTACAAAGCTCCCTGCGCTTATGCCTCCCGTATTCTCGTAGGCCATAAGCTGAATACGGTTTTCTTTAAAGCCGACCACCTCGGCCCGGATCTGGCGGTTCTGCTCTTCGTTATAGATCATAACGATATCGCCGATGCTGCTCCTGCCGCCCGAAGCCTCCACGGACATGCCGACTACATTTTCAATTTTTCCAATACGGCTGATCGTTTCGGAATTGGCGATCAGCTGCGGCAGCTTTTTAAACATAGCCGTCCTGCTCCTTTATACAGATATGCCGCCTGAGGCAGACAGGTGCCTTTACGCACGTATGGTCCCTGTGATCTCGCGGATATTTTCCATCTGCGTCTCCACGCCGATGTCAAGGATCTCCTCCGGCGTCTCGATGATGCAGCTCCCCCGCTGTTCTTTTTCCATAACGATGAATTTGATGTTATCCGACACTCTGGTAAGCTCCGTCACCAAGTCTGCGTCAGCCTCCATCACCATATCATAATCCAGTTTTTCCAGATAAATCTTGAGCCAGGCCGTTTTCCGCAGCTTTTCCGTCTCAAAGACGATCATCCGCTTCATAATGTCGCCGCTGGCGTCCAGGCTGGTGTGAATCACCTTTTCGGCCACTGCAAAGGCGCAGTCCCTGAGCTGATCCAGATATTCCCGGATACATTTATCCTTCGCCTGCTCTATGGCCCTGACCGTCTCCGAAAGCTCCTGATCCAGAGTCCGCTTCTGTTCCTCCATAACAATCTCCAGCTTCCCCAGGGCCTCCGCCTTTCCGGCCTGCCGGCCTTCCTTCAGCCCCTTGGAATAACCGGCCTGCCTGGCCTCTTCTTTTATGGCCTCCGCTTCCTCTCCGGCCTGCTTCAGGATCTCTTCGGCCTGCTCTCTGGCCTCCTGCAGTACAAGCTCTGCCTGTTCGTCCGCTTCTCTGGCCGCCTGCTCTCTGGCTCTCAGGGCTTCCAGCTCTTCATCTATGTAAAACTTTTCTTCTGTTTCCGCCGCTTCCTGTTTTGAAGGTTCATCCAGATTCCGCCGGTCCAGTTCCCGTATGACCGGTTTGGAGGCTGTCAGGGGAGGAATGAAGGTCCGTACCTTTTCCGGGCTCCATTCCTTAATCACGCTTTTAGACGATGATATCATCCTCGTCACTTCCCTTCTTAATGATTACCTCGCCTCTCTCCTCCAGATTTCGAATCAGGTTAACAATACGCTGCTGCGCCTCTTCCACGTCCTTCAGACGTACGTTGGTCGTGATCTCCAGATCGGCACGGACCGTCTCCGCCATTCTCTTGGACATGTTGTTGAAGAAGATATCCTGCATCTCCTGCGTGGCCGTCTTGAGGGCGTATACCACATCTTTGGAATCACAGTCACGCACAAAGCGCTGTACGGAACGATCGTCCATGTCCAGAATATTCTCGAAGATGAACATCTTGTTCCGGATATCCGTCGCCAGATCCGGGTTGGTCTTTCCCAGCTCTTCGAAAATCTTCCGTTCGCTGCTGCGGTCCACGTGGTTCATCACGTCCGCCACATAATCGATGCCGCCCAGGTTCGTATTGTCCTCGCTGGTAATGATTGCCGAGAACTTCCGTTTCATTTCTTCTTCCACGATGGCAATGGCTTCCGGGGATACCCGGTCCATATTCGCCATTCCTTCCAGCACCGGAATCCGCTTTTCTTCCGGAAGCTGTTCCAGAATCCCGGCCGCCTGCTCCGGCTCCATATAGGAAAGGATCAGGACGATCACCTGGGAACGCTCATGCTGCAGAAGGGAAAGCAGCGCCTTCGGATCCCCCTTCGTAAAGAAGTTGAAGGGTTTGGACTGCAGGGTCTTGGAGACCTTCTCCAGAAGCGATCTGGCCGTCGTATCGCCGAATGCCTTTTCCAGGACGTTTCTGGCATAGTCCAGGCCGCCGTCCGTCATCATCTTATGGGTCAGGCACAGCTTATAGAACTCATCCAGGGCCTCCTCCACCTGGGCGTTGCTGGTCTTGCCCAGCTTCGCCACCTCATAGGTCAGATCCTCGATATCCTGCTCGCTTAAATATTTATAAATCTGAGACGCCCGGTCGGCCCCAAGCGATACAATGACGATGGCCGCCTTCTGCCTCGAATTTAAAACGACTTTTTTTTCTTCTCCGGCCTCTTTATTTGTGTTTGTCTGAACTGCGGCCTCCGCCATTTCTACCATCCTCCTCGTTGTTCAGCCATCCCTGCACCAGCTTGGCGACGATCTGAGGATTCTGATCCACGATCTCACCGATATTCTGCTTCAGTTTCATATTCCGCTGCATCTTAAGCTTGATAATCTCCTCATTCTTGGAGGTTTCCTCATCCTCCTCAAGCTGGAAGCCGCCTCCGGCCGCCCCTTCGGGGGATTCTCCTTCCGACCAGCCGTCTTCCGCGGCTGCTCCGAGTGCGCCGGCAGGCATCGCAAGAAGCTCCTCCTCTTCCGCCGCCTTTTTCTTCTTTTTCTTCCTTCGAAGGATCAGAAGAAGAAGGATCAGCAGCAGCAGCACGCCGCCCGCAATGATTGCGATCAGGATCGGCAGAGGCAGTCCGCCTGCTTCGTCGGCCTCCGGCTGCACCACCGGGACGTCATCCTCCCCGGCCAGCTCTTTGGATTCCGCAGACAGGGTCCGGATAATCGTAATATTGTTTACTGCGTCATCGGCCGAAATCCCGGACGCATTTGCCACCAGGCTCCGCAGCTCCGCAAGCTCCACGGACAGGTCCTCCGTATCAATCACGACGCTGACCGTCGTATTTTCCAATACTCCCGGATCCACCTGGCGCTGCTCCTTCACCGTATTATACAGATAATTTCTGATGCGGGTATCGTAATTATAAGCATCCGCCGCATCCTCTCCGTTTTCATATGTATAGCGCGGCACCTCCGCATTGCCGTCGGCCCCGGCCACGCCTCCGTCCTCCGGATCCTGTCCGGTCTCGCTGCCGCCTGCCAGGGTTTCGTTTTCTACCAGGCCCCTTTTATCTTCTTCGTCTATTTTTTCCGGAGTACTGTAGGTGGTGCTCTCCTGCAGCAGGGTCGCCATATTCACGGTGCCCTTCACAGCCACTTCCACCTTTCCCCGGCCATAGATCTTCTCCAGCACCGTACGGATATTTGCCTCAATATTGCTTTCGATCAGACTGGTCAGCTCAGTCAAATCACTGGCGGCCGCCGTCGTACCGTCACCGCCGC
>CATJIW010000142.1 GCA_949740745.1 uncultured Lachnospiraceae bacterium
ATACCAAAAAATATGGTATTCTACAATGATACAATTCTTAAATTGTATGGGCGGCATGGGCGAAAAGGAGATATAGGCTATGTATGAATATGTAAGCAGGTCCGAATATGCCCCCATTCGAAAAGAGCTTGAAGAAAGCATTAAGCGGACTCAAATTGAGATGAGAAAAAACTATGGTCTGACATTCCAATTCCACCTGATCGGCAGTGGAAGAAAACATCTTGTTACCAGAATCATAGGCGGAAATAAGGGCTTTGATTTTGACTATAACCTGGTTATTCCGCATCCGGGAAATGGATATTATTACAAAGCAGATATTATAAAGCAATATTTTATAGATTCCTTTAAAACAACATTAAGGGGAACACAATATTCGTTCCCTAAAGACTCAACATCTGCCATTACAATAAAGGTTGTTGATAAGAAGAATAAGAAAATATGCTATGGTTGTGATTTTGCAATTATCTATTATGGAGATTATGATGAAGCAGACGGATACTACTATTTAAGGAATAATAAGAAACAAGGATCCTATCAATTTGCCTTCCGGGCATTAAATTCCAATATAGAAGAAACAGTAGAAGATATTCTTAAATATGATGGTTGGAATTATGTTAGAGACGAATACCTAAAGTTAAAGAACATCAATGAAGGAAACAGAAAGCACTCATACTCACTCTACATTGAAGCAGTGAATAACGTATATAACCAAATGTTTTTGCAGTAAAGCACAGCAATACAAAGCGGCGTTTGATCCAATAGGGCATAATGTGATCGGCGGAGCGCTGGGTTATGGCTTTTATGTCATTTTTACCTTTTGGAGCTTGGAGCGTTTGAAAACCAGATGACAGACTGTTTTATGGAAAAATTCCAGTATCTACCAGAAAGAGTCCCCCGCATCCACCAGGCGTTATGAATCAACAGACGGCTGAGAAAAGGGGGGGCCGTTCTGATTCTTCCGTAGGAAAATCCCTCTGTACAATTCATCTGTACAGAGGGATTTTCCGTTCCATCATAAGAGAGCTTATCTATGCGCTACCTATCCAAACGCCTTAATTTTCCCATTCAGGTATGCATCCCATAATATGCCTTCTTTAAATTCTCCCGGTTGTGGAGAATGACCCCTCCGCATATGCCGGCTCCATAAGGCGTCTCCTCCCAAAATAAAAAACTATACGGTTCACAATCATCGCGCAGGGTGATCTGCCTGCTGTCTTTCCAGCCCAGAAAATGGTTTGCTATAAACTTCCCCAGCTTTTTCCGCAATACCTTCGTCTCTGCCACTGCTGTCAGATTTCTCCTGCTATGGAATTCAATCTTTGGCCTGCCAGCTTCTTCTAAAGACAGCATCTTTACCTGGATGCTATTCTCCCGGCTTTGCTTTATGGAATCTTTGAATTGCTCATAAGAAAGGCGAACCATCTCCTTCCTGCCGGATACATCCCCTCCTCCGGTGTCACTAAGCCAGGTAAAGCCTATTTCTAAAATCTTCGCCTGCCCGATAGGTTCCCGAAATGCCAGTTTTGCAAAGGAATGGATATCGGATACCGTCATAAATTTTTTCTCTTCCAATTCCAGCAGTTCTTTATCCGTAAAGATAAAGAACTGGGGAGAGCGGTAACCCTTAGAGAATGTCCGCAGGGTAACACAATCCTCGGATGCGGACAGTTTAATCATCGTTCTGTTATTCATCTCATAGCCTCCTGTGATACAAAATGGCATAAGCAGGAACTCTTTGACATAATTCAGATTTTTTATTATTATATTTCCCCTTGCCATTTGAAAAGGCAGGATGCTTTGAAACACCCTGCCGCATACTTATTAAGCGGCATCTGCCAATGCAGTCCCCGCAAGTTCCCCTTTGTTCTCCATCAAATCCTTCATCAGAACATCAACCAGAAGCCGGCCTTGTAAATGGCCGGTATGGATGATGACCTGGTTTTCCCGCATCTGCGCAAACTCCTGGTTCCGCAGAATGCGGCTTTTTTCTGCAAGCCCCCTTTCCTTTGCTGTAATCCTTTTAGAAATTACATTCTGCCATTCCCGCAGGAATTTTTCCGCATCTTTGATGTCCTCCTTCTGACGGTCATATATAGTCCGTTTCTGCCTTACCGTCCCGTCCGGCTCAATCTCCAGGGTATAATAGGGTGCATCCGGCTTAGAAACCCTGCGAAGAAACAGCACATAGCTTTCCCTTCTTTCAATGCGCTCCCAGTACCTGTCGCTGCTCCCGACACAATGATGGAGTTTTTTCCCCTCTTCCATAATCTCTTCGATTCGTGACGGTACAATAACTGCGTACTCTTTCCCCGTATACCCGTAGATCTCTTTTGCTTCCTGATAAATGTCCTCAACATGCGGGTATTTCTCCAGAACCTCCCACGCCCTGATCGCCAGTTCTTTCTGTCCGCAAAGCTCCACCAGCTCATCATGCCGCTGGCGAAGTTTCCGGACACGGTAGATGATAGCGTCACTGACATCCATTTTAAGGCGGCAGGCCATAGAAAGGTAATCGCTCCATGTGGTGAGCACCTCGCGGCTCTTCATGCCGGTTTCCCGCATCTGGCGCTGGATATAGTTAAAAATCTGCACAATGCTCATCCGGTCCATGATAAACCGCAGCCGGTCCGGCAGGATATCTTCTTTGCAGAACCACACAATCATTTCATCCGGCAGGCACTTCCCGGTAACTTTTTCAAACTGCAGCCATACTAGGAACTCCCTCCCACCTCTGTTTTCCCGGAGCCGTTTCAACTGCTGGGAATCAATCCCTAAAAGCTTCAGCAGGCTTCCGGACTGAGGATTTTTGAAGACCTTTTCAAAATTATAATAATCTCCCATACATTCCGTCACCAGGACCGGCAGATGAGCCTTTGCCAGCTGCTCTAACTGCGGGATTCTCTCATAGACTGCAAGGTATTTTTCCGGGTCGATCTTCTGGTTGTTCTGCAGGGTTTCTATCAGTCCTGTGCGGCGTAATTCCTTAGTGCCAAGTGTTGGGAGGGTTTTTCCGTAAACCCGTCCGCTCGCATCCCAATACCAGTACGGAGCACAAAATGATGTTCTGATCCACCGGGTTTCAACCTGCTTATATAAGCCCCAGTAATAAGCGTTTATGGGGGTTACATTATGGTCATAAATCGCCCTCCTGATCTCCCAGCTGCTGACTTCCGGATTTTTATAATCCCCTTTCCGGTATCTGCGGTATCCCTTGAATTCCCGGAGGATAAGGCCATCCTCGCACCTCTGTATCAGGTACATGTTATTGTACTCCGTTACGACTGTACCGGCTTTTCCAATGGCTTTGTAAACAATTTCATGTCGGCAGCGCAGGCAGTGGCCCACCTTATTATGGCGGGGGTTCCTAACCGCCACTTCTTTCTCACAAAACGTGCAATATCCCGTCTTTGCCCCATTCCGCCTATACTGGTAAAAGATATAATTTTCTGTAATCCCGACTTTTCTCACCCACCGATCCCAGTCTTTGGGTAACTCCGGCGTCTGTTCCAGCTCTAAATCCCATGGATCGGTTTCTTTTTTATGGCGCCGTTTCAGTTCCTCTGCCCGAACCTTCAGCTGATATTCCAAAAGCCCCCGATATCCCCCGTGTTCTCCGCCGAGATAACTTTTGACCAAGCCGTATTCCCGTGGGCTGATCCATTTTTTCTCAGAGAAGGAAACATACACCGGCCAGGGAAGCATGTCAAGCTTTGCCGTCCGCCATTTCCGTGTGATTCGGTCATAAGTGAGAAATTCCCCCTTCTCCTTATCAATATACAGCTCATAAGCCGGTTTTCTCCCTCCTGTCCTCATATATTCCGGAAGAAAAAATCCCACTTTCAAAAAGCCTTGTATGACCTGGCAGCGCATATATAACCCATATTGATAAGATAAGTAGTCGTGCTCACCGCTCCAGCTACGGTATACGGTACGCTGCGGCAGGTCTGCCTCTGCCGTCTGTATCATTTTTGATGTGGCATTCATGTCCCCTAACTTCAACAATTCCTTTTTTCTCATAGCCATACCGCCTACCTTTCTGCCAAATCTGCGCCATACCAAGTATCAGGAAGAATGTTCACACCATCTATCTGCGCCAAAGCAATCTGGACTATATGACCGTTCACCGGGTTTTCTTTTGCAAAGGCAAGGATATCTCCCTTTCTCCCTCTGGCTACCGGATCGGATCCCCGCACAACGGCGTATCCGCCAATTGCATCTGCCTTATCTTTTGTCACCCGGCTGCTCCATTTCCGCAACGGGTGGTCGACCATGAATACGAGGCCATGGAGAAAGAGATCTTCCTTTTTCAATTTTTTCAAAATTGTCAACTCTGTGCAGGATATCTTCGTATCATTCCCATCCTCGTCCATGTCTCCCCCAGCATTTACTATCCAGTATTCTGCCTGCTCTATATTGGAATAATAGATGAGACAATCCAGAGGGTTCTCTGCACAGTGAAAACCATTCTGACAACAATTCGCCTTCTCCGTCTTATTGAGTCCCGTCACAAACTGGTACTCCCGACAGATAAGGCCTGGATCAAAACCTTTATAAGCAATCATACTTTTCACCTCCGTAGACGCTTCATCCTGCTTTCTTTTCCAGGGGCAGCATGTTTTCCAAGGAAAGCTGCTCCATAAACGATATCTGTCCATTGTCATCTGTTTCCTTTTTTTCTGCTTTCTTCACTGCCACTTTTGTGGCCGGAGATTTCTTTGCAGCATTTTTCTTTCTTTTAGGCCTGGCTGCCGTTCCTCCGACATAAGGTTTGGGAACAAATTCCTCCTCGTCCTCTTTATCCTCCTTCACGTCCATCGTCCAGAAATATTCTACCGCCCAATAATAACAGAGATCATCCGGAATATCACTGGAATAGCCGTTGGCGCTCTGTCCCGGCTGAATCCCGGCCGCTTTCATCTCGTCCTGGACAAATTCATACGCCTTCCGAGTGATATATTGAAAACACCGGATCATGTTCTTCTGGGGAAGCATAACCTGTCTGGCAAATGCCGCATCATCCAGACATGCAGTCTGGATATGTTCCGCTACACATTCCTTCAAATTACGGCGTGTCAACTTTTCCGTGTCTATCCCCACCCGTTTCATGGATTCTGACATCAATTCCTTTTCGCCCATGGCCATGATGCGCTCCATCTGCATTTTTTCTGCATCTTTCTTTGCCTGCCGTCTGGCTTCCCATTCTGCTTTCCGTTTAGCCTCTGCAGCCTCATGTTCCGCACGTTTTTTGTCATCCGGGTCCTGCTCCGAATCGGGAGCTTCTGTCCCTGTTTTCTCCGGTGCTTTTTCAGCCTGGAGACCGATTTTTCCCTCTGCAGCCTCCACCGGCTTTACAACCTCCGTGATTTCTGTCTGGGCTGGCAGCTGTTCGATTCTTTCCGCTTCTTTCTCGAATGGGTTTTCAAATTCATCTGTCACTGCCGAAAATCCATCCTCTTCCAAAGAAAAACTCCCTATGTTCATCTTGATATTCATCCCTTCCAATGTACCCATCTCTCATTTCCTCCTGTCAAAATCGGCGTGGAACAGGTAATCCCCATTCCACGCCATAATTACTTCCCGCCTCTCATCCTTCCATCGGTTTTGCGAGAAAAGGAGAAAAGCGGACAGGTTCAAAGCTCCTGCCGTCCATATAAAAAAAACGGCGGCCGATCCCACTATCCAACTCCACCACATCCGAAGAAGCAAGCGGGCGCCCTTTGTAGTTTTCCGGCGCATGCTTCCCGTAATGCGCTGAAATTTGTTCCAAGATTTCTTTCTCTCCCCACACTCCTGGACAGACAAGTTCTGCATCACATACCAGTTGATAGATCGAAGCCGGAGGCTGTTCGTACCCGGCCTTATATAGATCACGAATTCCTTTAAAGGCAAAAGAAACCTTGTCCCTTCCCCGCTCAAAAACAAGCTGGTAGATACGGAACCCGCATGGTTTACCAGAAATTCCCTCTCCAAGTTCCGCTCTTCCTGTTTTTTCCTGATAAAAAGCCGCAGAGCTTTCCCTCTGCTCTTTTCCTTCCTCTTTCCGTCTTTCTTTTTGGAGCGCCAGCAGCCAGTCGTCAATCCCCTTGTAATTGGGATTCCATGTCAGACTCCGGCACTCCATGCCATACTTCTTTGCAAGCAAATGGAGCCTGGAACTTCCCCTGGCGACCATCTCATTGCTGTACTTGTCCATATCGTATGCCTCGACGATCCGCTCTGTACCATCTTGCGCCAACTGTGCAAACAACGGCTCCAGCCCCGTCACATTATTCGCCCCTGCGACTGCCGCAAAAGACCTGTTCAGCAGGCAGTGAGCGACATCCGCCTTCAGAAGCCCTTCCGTGACATAGACTGTCCGGGCAGGATAATTTCCTATAAAATGAACCGGACTTCCGGAGCTGACACCCATGTTTCTTGCCGAAGAAGAAAACCAGATATATTTCGCCCCGGCTTTCTCCGGCGGGTCATCCTTATCCTTCATCGGGACATCCAGAAGAATCTGGGCTCCCCGGATCAATCCATCCATGCCAACAGCCGGTATCAGGATTCCCGCCGTGCGTCTGCTGAATTTCACGGTCCAGTATCCTCCCCTATGGAGATAGAATCCCGGAACACCCGCCACCTTGCAGCCCTGCCGGACCAGCCTCTCCGTCAAAGAGCGGCACAGAAAATAAGGAGGCGTGCTTTTAAATCCCAGCCTGTCGATCTGTTCATCCATAAGCCCCCGCTTCTCTGAGCGCAGGTGCGCCCGGTGTGCGGCGTTCAGAGTCAGCATTCCGAACAACTGCGAATAGGTCCGATGGATCTCCTGCGGGCTGGCGCATTCTGCCTGTGGCATATCTGCACCAGAGCGGTTATCTGCAGAAATCTTTCCGGTCAGGTTACCCGTATACATATTTCTATCTTTTATTTCTTTTGGTTCCCAGGAAATATCTCCGGTCAGAAGAGCGTCGCAAATTTCCTGATAGGCCCCAGAATTGGTGGTGTTTTTCAGCCTTGCATAGAGACTCAGCATTCCTCCATGTTCGCCGCAATGATTACATCGCCACACGTCCTTGAAAAAATTAACATTCATCCTTCCCTTCCGGTCATTGCAAAAGGGACAGTCAAGATAGGCGTTGCCCGTCTGTCGATACTGGCGCCGAACATTTAAATGTAGAAGCTCTACCACATTCATGATTCCAAAGGGAAAATCCTGTGTGCATGAACCCATTACCCATATCCTCCTTTCCCGGTAATTTTTCAGCACACCACCTTCCTTTTATCCCGCCTTTTTAGCTTCCAGGGACTCCAGTACGATTTGAGCCGCCGCCTTAAGGATATGATTCTCCCCCTTATAGCCGCCACAAGTATAATACTTCAGGCTAGGGGGACGCCGCTTGGCCACTTCGGCAAGGGTCCAGCCTTTGCAGACGCCGCTGTCCACCACTACTTTTTCCGCCTCTTCGAGGGTCATCTGTTCAGGAATCTTCTCCGCCGGCATATCCGATGCATCCTTTTTCTGTGGCTGATCTCCGGCAACAGGCAGATTCCCATTCTGCCCGCCTAACAGTGCCACCATCTCCTTTATCGCTTCCCCAGCTTCTTCTTTTACCGCTCTCTTTTCAGGCGTAGGAAGTATATTCTCCCTCCCTTCCATCTCAGATGTTTCAAACTTCAACTGTACAGGCAGGGCCTCCGCTTCATCGACCTTTACAGTAAGTTCTTCCTCTCCGGTATCTTCGGCCTTCTTTTCTTCTTGAGCAGTTGCCCCGGATGCCTGCACCGTTTTCTGCTCCTGTGGAGCCTCTTTTTTTCTAACAGATGTTGGCAACGATTTAACCTTACTTTTTGCAGACATAGCCACAGCGGGAAGTTGTCCTCCGTCGATAAACTGGATGCCAAATCCCGCATCTGACAATGCCTCATCCATAGCCGCCTGCTGCGCCGCCTGGATATAGCGCCCTCCTGGTGCCTCTTCCTTCGTACAGCTGGAAGTAAAACTGCCAATGGGATTCTCGTCAGTGCGCTCCAAAAAAATCTGCGCCTCGTAAATCGCCATCTGTTCTGTAATGCAGACTGCATTCAGCCGGATGCGCCCTTTCGGATACGCCAAACGAAACCACAGTTTTTTATAAGGATAATCCAGTTTGAACACTTCTTCTCCGGTTTCCGGAGAGATTGTGCGCCGGAGCAGCTTAACCGGATCAAATCCCGGCACCTTGTTCAGCTCTGCCACAACAGGAATCTTCCTATACATTGAGTCTTCATGATTATTTTTACCCATCCTAATACTCCTTTCGCAAAATCGAGGAATACCCATGCATATCCTGCATCTGCACCCTCTCCCTAACCTGCTGCCTTCCATTCTTTCTTCTGAACGACCGGAGCCACAACCTCAGCGACTTTTGCAAACGCCTTATGATACAGGCGGATACGTTCCCCCAAAATGGTATTTCTTTTGCTGGTCTCATTCCTGTGAACCGCCATACAAAGCACGCTCTTTTCGCCCACCAGTATTACCCGTCTTTTTGCCCTGGTAACTCCGGTATATAAGAGGTTCCGATACAGCATGATATGATGCGCCTTCAAGATCGGCATTAGCACAATGTCATATTCCGAACCCATGGCCTTGTGGATGGTAGTCGCATAAGCAAGATCCAGATTCACCAGATCCTCCGCACCGTATTCCAGGCTCCGGTTCTCCCCGAAGTCCAGACCAATCCGTTTCCCTTCCGGCGTATCCTTTATATATCGGATAAATCCCAGATCGCCATTGGATACCTGATCTGTATTCTTGGTCTGCATAATGCGGTCGCCGACACGGAATGTCTTTGACCCTACTTGAACTTCATCCTCCGTGGACCGAAAGGGATTCACGATCTCCCGGATGGCCGCATTCAGATGGTTCGAAGATGCCGCACCCTCCGTCCGGAAAGGGGAAAGGAGCTGCACATGTTCGATCCCATTCCTTTCAATCTCCTGACAGTATCTCTCTATGAGAACGGACGCCGCATCCGGCTGGCTGCTGCAGGGTACAAGCTGAAAATCGTCCCCGTAATACAGCTTCGTATTTCCGCTTTGGATCAGCTTGGCATTATGGGCAATCCGGCTGTCCTTCGCCTGACGAAAGATTTCATCCAATACCGTAACCGGCACAAGACCACACTGGATCAGTTCTTTGAACACATTTCCCGCACCTACACTGGGCAGCTGATCCGGATCGCCGACAAGAATCACTTTTGCTTCCTTTTTTAATGCGGTAAAAAAGTTATTTGCCAGCCACATATCCACCATGGAAAATTCATCCACGATTACCAGATCGGCCTCCAGGAGGTCACTTTTTCCTGCATAACCGCCCTCCTTCTCTTCACTGACCAGCCCGAGACCTTTATGAAGGGTGCATGCGCCATCAAACCCGGTACTTTCTGCCATCCTCCGGCTTGCACGGCCCGTAGGCGCCATAAGGACAATCTTTCTGTCGGCATAGAACCTGTGGTAAATCTCCAGAATAATCTTCAGCACAGTCGTTTTTCCCGTACCAGGTGAACCGGTGATAATCGACAGATCATGCCGGAAAGCTGTCCGAACCGCTGACTCCTGTTTTTCCGCTGTCCGAAGCCTCTGTTCCGCCTTGATCGTTTCTATCATAGCTCCAATATCCATCCTCAACGGTTTTTCTACCACCAGCCGTTTTGCAATCCGGCATGCCGTCTCGTCTTCCTGTGCAAATGCGGCAGGATGATAAATTTTATCTTTTGCAGATATTACACTTCCCGCCAACACCAAATCTTCCAGCGCTTTTTCCACCTCTTCCATCGGCACACGCAATTCCGGAAGTGCCGCTTTCTCGTTCAGCATTTTTAAGGCTGCTTTACAGAGGACGTCCCTCTCCAAAAAAAGATGTCCCTGTTTCCCTTTTGCCTCACTCAATGTACAATGCAATGCGCCCTTTACCCGCATAGGATCACGGGGACGGTCATCCGTCTTCCGCACGATGGCGTCCACCCTTCGAAAACCGAAGCCCGGCATCTGACAAAGCTCATAAGGGCTCCTTTTCAGAATGTCCATGCAGGCCGGGCCAAAATATTCATAGATTTTCAGCGCAGTGTTCGGCGTCAGTTTAAAGGGTGTCAGAAGAACCATAATATCCCGGATCATTCTGCTCTCTGCATAAGAAGCCCGGATATCCTCCAGCTTATTTTCTGTTATCCCCTTCACCTCCATAAGGCGTTCCGGATGTTTTTCCAGAATGTCCAATGCATCTACACCGAACTTTGCAACAATCTCTGCGGCAGTTTTCTCTCCGATCCCTTTAATAAGCCCGGAACTGAGATAGCCGAATACTCCCGCCCTCGTTTTCGGGACGATCTCATGCCACCGTTCCACCTGAAGCTGCATGCCATATTTGCTGTTCACCCATTCGCCTTCCAGTTCCAACTCCACGGTGTCGGTAAACGGAATCTCATAGCCAACGGCGGTAAAACGGATTAAGTTGTCTTTGTATCTCCTTTTGTCCCGTGCCTGCACCGGCACAGATGCGTCAGCAGTTTTAACTACAATGACACAAAATTTATTTGACGGATTATGGAAAATCTTCCCGTCAAAAGTTCCTATATAACCCATCTCGTCACCTCCAGACAAACCATATGATGACCGTGCCAATAATCGCCCCGGCCAGAATAATTGCTAACAACAAAATCTGCAGCACCAGCAGAATCAGGCAGGCCGTCTCTGCGGCCCCCGGCCATCTTTTCTCTTTTTTCATCTCTTTCCTCCTCGTCAGGCGGCTGTTTCCGCACGAACCTTCACATGAAATTTCCGAAACTCCGATACGGTTACAAACTTTTCGTAAATCTCCGGATACTGTAGTTGCAGCCTCAGCAGATTGTCCTTATCGACGGCCATCTTCCGAACAGGATTATAGGTTACCGTATAATGCTTCCCTCCCCGATCACAGACTGCCGTACAATTCGTTCCCATCCCTGCGATCAGGATCGCTTTTAATCTTTGGAGATCGCCGTCCAGTTTCTTTGAATACTTTTCAGAATTTTTCTTTTCCTCCTGCAGCCTCAGATAATCCGCCAACGTGGAAGCCATTTCGCCCTCCAATACAATAGCCTGCGCATTTTCATCTGCCGGGCCGCAATGCCGTTTCAGACTTTCCATGATCACACCGCCATCTTCCAGATAGGGAGGCGGAATTTTTTTCTGTACATGGTCAGCCCAAAATTCCCGCTCCAAAAATATCATCTCCTCCTCATAAGCTCTATCTCTGTGGATTTCCCGTATGATGGTCTCATCTTCCGTATTGCCATACAGACAACAGAAAAACACCCGGTCAATGTCCATCACGGCCATGTAATGTCTGCCCTGTACCTCATAATAAACGGGTACGGTCTCTTCGCCATCTTTCCACCAACGATCTTTTGCATTGTAATTAGTCGTTTTGATCTCCAGGATCGCTTTTGTCCCATCCGGCATAGCAATAAAGTAATCCACGTCTGCCAGCATGAACGGATAAAGAGGGTGACGGAACAT
The DNA here is from genome assembly GCA_949740745.1 of uncultured Lachnospiraceae bacterium. GTDB lineage: Bacteria > Bacillota > Clostridia > Lachnospirales > Lachnospiraceae > Lientehia. The sequence goes on from CATJIW010000142.1 coordinate 11,521, forward strand.
CTTCTTGATCTGGTAAATCTCAAGCCCTGTCCTGCGCTCAAAAATCTTTGCCACCAGATCTTCCAGAAGATTTCCCATTTCCAGGGCGACCCAGTTTCCCTTGTCCTCTTCCACCGCCGCAATACCCAGTTTGTCATAATAGATATCCCTTGCGGTACGAAATGGCGAAATACCAATGATCGCAGCTACGTCGCTGCCGCCGATTCCCTGACGGCGCCAACCCAGCCATTCTTCCCGTGACAGATCCTCTGTCTCCACGAGTACCTGCGGACCCGGTCTTCCATTTGTTATTACTGATCCAGATATGACTACGCCCTCCTTCCTGCCGAATATGGATGATTTACCATTCTGATCCTATGGTTCCTCCAATACCGCATACCGGCACTTTTACCGACATCCTGCATATCAGGATATCTTCTTGTTTGTTTCTTCCATGTTCTCCTGACCTTCCTTTTCTGCATTCCCACTCTGACAATCACCTCTTTCTACATATACTTTATCCTCAAAGCCATACTGGCATTTGGGCAACAAAAAAGGAACGACCTCAAGCTTATTAAAGCCTGCCGTCCATGAATTTCATTCATGAACCAAGGTCATTCCTATAATTTTGAAAGGGACTCCTCCCTGAAATCAAAAGACCAGCATTTACCGCATAAAACACAGCGATACCACTGGTGCATAAATACAAACTTGACAGCGTGTGCAGCGTGAATAGCGCTCACATACATCCTTCCAGCTACTATTTCCACAGAGCCATGCACAAAAATCAATCTTAACTATAATGTACTACAGAATATTGATTTAGTCAAGTAAAATACAATATATAGTATTTCAATTCATTCTCGCTCATATATATAGCTTTTTTCATCACTTTATACAGCTACCATCTCCCCCGATAACCGAGCCTTTACTCCTTTCTGTCAGGTATAAATCTAACAACGGAATCAGCCGTACAATTCAGGATTTCACATAATTTTTCCAATGTATTCATTGTGATTGAATGGTTGCGTTTCAGGTTTGTAATCGTATATGGACTAAAGCCATATTTAGTTATCAGTGCATAAGTCGTGACATTTCTTTTTTTCATAGTGTCCCAAAGCGGTTCATATGAAATCATATTTTTCTCCTTTGGAAATACTTTTAATAGTATTATCCTTGGAAAAATAGTGGTTGCATATTAACAAATTTTTGTCTATAATTAAAGAAGTAAAAACTTATGACATAGAAGGATCAGGAGGTTTCATCATCTTCAAATTTCACAATGGAATCTGCCGTACAATTTAATACCTTACATAATTTCTCCAATGTATGCATCGTAATCGAATGATTCCTTTTTAGATTTGTAATGGTGTATGGACTGAAACCATACTTATTTATAAGCGCATAGGTTGTAATATCTCGTTTTTTCATGGTATCCCAAAGCGGTGCATACGAAATCATGATATCCCCCTTTTATCCAGAATATTTTGACAGTTCTATTATTACTAAAAATAGTGCCGCTGGATATTAACAAAAATTTATCTATACCGGGAGGTAAATATGTCACGTTTCAGAAGCCCTCAAAAAGAACATCTGCAATATTACAAGACTTTTTCAATCAATTTAAAATACTACCGTTTCCGTCTGGAACTGACACAGAAACAAGTTGCCCAGCGGGCAGGAGTCTCTGCAAAATATGTATCTTTATTAGAACGGTCAACGCTGGAACATGTCCCCAGTCTGGAAACTCTCTTTTGCCTTTCAGATGCTTTAGAAATCGAACCGCATCGGCTTTTTAAAGCCCTGCAAAAATAAGGAGGAGCAAAATGTCACGGCCAAAAGCACCTGATACAAAGCACCTAAAATATTACAAAGTCCTTTCAGCAAATTTAAAACATTACCGTTCTACACTTAAAGAAACACAGGAACAGATTTCTGAAAAGGCAAATATTTCTTCAAAATATCTGTCTCTTTTGGAAAGCTCCGCCTTTAAAAACGTGCCTTACCTGGAGACATTATTTTGTATTGCAGATGCCTTAAAGGTAGAACCATACCAGCTTTTTGAATTACGCATAAAGTAAAACGTCAGTTACGACCAAACAATAACTACGCATCGGGTAGGAAAGGAGCATCTTCCCCTGCTCATTGTTCCGCCAATACACCACTTCTCCCGCATAAACAAAGAAAAGCCAGTGATACGCCATATAAAAACAAGGCAATACCACTGGCACATAAATACAACCTCAACTGCGTATATAATGCAGCCGTTTCCTCATACAGGTCAAAAGACCGTTTATATCTGTCTATAGTTCCATGCCATAATCAGACAGCTTCAACTGCACTGGCCGCTCCATTTCCTCCTTTTCTTTCTTCCGGCGCTGTTCTTCCAATTCTGCGATCCGTGCCTTTCCCAGCCATTTATCTGCATGGCGCCGGTCTGCACTATATTCCTTCAGACCCTCATACCCGTTCTCCAACAGTTTCCTTTCCAGCCGCCTGACTGCTGCTTCCTGCGATTTTCGGCGTCTTTCCCTTTTCTCTTCAGCCTGCCTTTTTTTCACATCAGAATCATGCACAATCCGAATCCCGTTCTGGATATCTTCCAGGTCCTGCATCAGATCCCGGCTTTCCCGCTGCTCGGCACGGACATTCTGAATCTCAAAAGAAAAATGCCGGCCATAATATTCAGAAAAAAACAGCTCCGTAAAATAATGTCCCCTCACTTTATCCTTTATTCTATCCTGACTGAGCCTGGCGCATATCTTACAGATATCCATGCTCACCGGATGGTCAAAGAGCTTTTTCCCTTTGATGATACTGGTGTCAATCTGTCCTTCAAACAGCGTACCGTCCAGGTCACTTCTGAGGAATGATGTCTTCACATCATAAAATACATTTCCTCTTTTCTGATCCAGCTCATGCCCCAGGATCGGACACATCCCCATACATCCCCTTAATCCGCAGTCATAAGGGTCATAGTTCATTTCCCATTCCAGCGTATCCCTGTTGAACCTCATATGCTCCTGGCAGACACGTCCCTTCCTCTGCAGTCCAAAGCTGATTTTCTTTCTCCGTATCTCATCATCATACAGTTTCAGAATGTGTTCAACACTATTCTCATAGTGGTATTCGTCTTCGGTCATATGGACTTCACAATCGAATCTGAGTAGCTTGTGTTCCTGAAGATATTTGTGCTTCAATTTGCAATCTTTTCTTTCATATGGACAGTGAATCGTCGCCATATCATTTTCATAGGTCCAATCAATCCCCATATAACTCATGTCGCTGCGGCACTGGAGCCCTTTGCACTGCAAACCGCAGGGAGTCTTAAAGGTCTGTTCAAAGATCCACCAGCGTTCATAGGCAAACCCTCCATAATAATTGTCAAGGGTCTTCTCCGCCCTTGCGGGAACGTCAACCCTCACATAGTCTGGATGATGCTCCGCCGAGTATCCCTCCTCCAGGAGCCGTTGGGTCAACAGGTTATATTCCTTGTGACATTTTTCTCTCATGTTTTCCTCCTCACAGTCCTTGACAAGGGCGCATTCCGAAATAATCTTCCATGCGTTTCCTTAACGCTTCCGCAGACATACCATATTCCTCAGCAATACAGGATTCGCAACAAGCATATTTATAAGCGAGTGTCTTTGACACCCTTGCATCCCAGCTGTTGAGCTGCCTCCCGCATTTATTACAATCCTGATCCAGCCATCTCACTTTTTGCATTTTTTCTCCCTTTCCATTCATGTAATTCTCTATTTTTCAATTTTCACAATAAAAAAACAGGAACGACTGCCTTTCAATTCCCGGCATCCATAGTCGCCTATGGATCAAAGTCGTTCCTGTTAAAAAATTAAATAACTATCCTACATCACGCCAATCATGCGATAATACCACGGACAGAAGCATAAAAAATTAACAACGTGTGCAAAAACAGGCTACCGCCTGCATACAGCCATATCTGGCTGCGTTTCCGAAAAGATACGCACAAAAATCAATTACAATCACAGCATACCACAATATATTGATTTAGTCAATTATCATATTCTATATATAGCATTTATTCGTTTGTAAAAATAAAAACATCCTTTGGCTCACATTGAAGAATACGGCACAATTTTTCCAACGTCAACAAAGTAATATTTTTATTCTTCTTAAGGCCGTCTAAAGTCTTATTATCAATGCCGGCCTTCAATAACTGGTACTGAGTAATACCTTTTTCTCTCATGGTATCCCATAAAGGAGCATAATCTATAATGGCAGCCACCGCCCTACGTTTTTCAAAATTATAACCAGTTATTTTAAAATTGAGTATTGTGGATATATTCACAATATGGTATAGTAAGAAAGAGAAAGAACCCATCATCAATGCGAATAATGGGTCTTTCAATTGAAACGTATAATATCATTTGGTGTACAGTTTAAAATCTTGCACAACTTTTCTAAAGTCAAAAGGGTAATATTCTTTCCCTTTTTTATTCTGTCTAATGTTTTGTTATCAATACCGGATTGGAGAAGATAGTATTGCGAAATTCCCTTCTCCTCCATAGTGTTCCATAATGGAGTATAGTCAATAATTGTTTCCACCAACTTCCTGAAAATGCTAATTTTATTATAGGGATGGAAACTTTAAGATAATATTGTGAACATATACACAATAAAAATAATTCATACAAAGGAGCAGGAATATGTCGCAGCCAAAAATGCCAGATATGGCATCCCTTTCAATTTACGAAACGATTTCTCAAAATTTAAAGTTTTATCGACATCGGATTCGTATGACGCAGATACAAGTTGCCGACCAGGCGAATTGCAGCGCAAAATATCTGTCCTTACTGGAGACTTCATGTTTCGAGAATGTACCGAGTCTTCAGGTTTTGTTTGATTTGGCAAAAGTGTTACACATTCAACCATATCAGCTCTTTAAACCTTTAAAATGAAATCGGAAGCAGAAAATTTAATTG
>CATJIW010000143.1 GCA_949740745.1 uncultured Lachnospiraceae bacterium
CCCGTTTCAGCACGCCGTCAGAAAGCCCCAGGGATCCGCCGATCACAAAGGCGACGTGGCTGTCTCCGTAAAGGCCCAGACCGGAAAGATGCTCCGAAAGCTCCTCGGAGCTTCTCGCCTTTCCGTCTATGGCAAGGGCGATCACGTGCATGCCGTCCTTCACATGGGAGAGCAGCCGCTCTCCCTCCTTCTCCTTGATCCGCCGGGCGGCCGCTTCCGAAGCGCCCTCCGGCGTCTTTTCATCCGGAACCTCGACAATCTCCAGCCTGCAGTACCGGGAGAGACGCTTCGCATACTCCTCGATAGCCTGCGTATAAAACTTTTCCTTTACCTTCCCTGCCGCCAGAACCGTAATCCGCATGGCTCCTCTCCGTCCCTCCTCACAGGTCACATCCCGAAATCTTTCTGTAAAAACCGTTTATCCGGAAAACCCTCATTCCTTGTCCCGGACACTCGCATGCAGCTCCTGCAGGGATTTCACCTGTCCGTTCCCGTGCTCCTTCACGAACCGGATGCCGCCGATCATCGCCTTGGCCGCTGCCATGGTCGTCGCATAGGGCACCTTTTTCTTGATGGCCGCCTTTCTCAGATAACTGTCGTCCATCTTCCGCTCCTTCTCCACCGGAGTGTTGATGATCACATCCACCTTTCCGTTGGTGATCAGGTCATACATGTTGGGACGGCCCTCCTGCAGCTTGTTGATCATCTCCGCCTTCAGTCCATTCTCCTCAAGGCGGCGGCAGGTGTTTTTGGACGCAATGATCTTGAAGCCTGCGGCTTTAAATTCCTTTGCCACCTCCACGGCCTCATCCTTATCCTTGTCGCTGACGCTGATCAGGACGGTTCCCTCCAGAGGAAGCCTGGTCTGAGATGCCTCCTGCGTTTTATAAAAGGCCTCGCCCCAGGACTCCGAAAGCCCGAGAACCTCTCCGGTGGAACGCATTTCCGGCCCCAGGACCGGGTCCACCTCCTGGAACATGTTGAAGGGGAACACGGCCTCCTTTACCCCATAATAAGGGATCTCCTGCTCCTTAAGGCCAGGCACCGGCGAAGGACGGCCGGTCAGCTCTCCGGTCACAATGTCGATGGCCAGGGGCACCATGCGGATGTTGCAGACCTTGGATACCAGGGGCACCGTCCGGGACGCCCTGGGGTTGGCCTCCAGTACATAAACCTTGCCATTCTCAATGGCGTACTGCATGTTCATCAGTCCCCGGACATGCATTTCCTCCGCAATCCTTCTGGTATATTCCTTGATGGTCCTGACATTCTCTTCCGACAGATGTCTGGAAGGGATGATGCAGGCCGAATCTCCGGAATGGACGCCGGCCAGCTCGATATGCTCCATGACCGCCGGCACGAAGGCATGAGTGCCGTCGCTGATGGCGTCCGCCTCACACTCGGTGGCATGGACCAGGAACCGGTCGATCAGGATGGGACGGTCCGGCGTCACGCCGACGGCCGCCTCCATATAACCAGTCATGCTTTCTGCGTCGTAAACCACCTCCATGCCGCGGCCGCCCAGCACGTAAGAAGGACGGACCATCACCGGATAGCCGATCCGGTCCGCAATCTCCAGGGCCTCTTCGACATTGACCGCCATGCCCGCTTCCGGCATGGGGATTTCCAGCTTATCCATCATGGCCCGGAACTGATCCCGGTCCTCGGCCAGGTCGATGACCGCCGGAGCCGTCCCCAGGATCTTCACGCCGTTCTTCTCCAGATCCGCCGCCAGGTTGAGGGGCGTCTGCCCGCCGAACTGGGCGATAACGCCCACCGGCTGGTCTTTTTTTTAGATGCTCAGTACGTCCTCCAGGGTCAGCGGCTCAAAATACAGCTTGTCGGAGGTGTCGTAATCCGTGGAAACCGTCTCCGGATTGCAGTTGACAATGATAGTCTCAAAGCCCAGCTTCCTGAGAGCCAGGGACGCATGGACGCAGCAATAGTCAAATTCAATCCCCTGTCCGATCCGGTTGGGACCTCCCCCCAGGATCATGACCTTGGGCCGGCCGCTCCCAAGGGGATTTTTGTCCTCGCCGTTATAGGTGGAATAATAGTAGGCGCTGTCCCTGGTCCCGCTCACATGGACGCCCTCCCAGTTCTCTTCCACGCCCAGGGAAATCCGTTTCTCCCGGACCTCCGTCTCCGAAATTTCCAGGATCTGGCTCAGATATTTATCGGAAAACCCGTCTTTTTTCGCCTGTATCAGCGCCTCGTCCGAGGGCAGGCCGCCTTTAAAGCCGAGAAGCTCCTCCTCTTCCTCCACCAGCTCCTTCATCTGCCGGATGAAATAATGCTTCACCTTCGTAAGCTCATGGATTTCCTCCACTGACGCGCCCTTTCTCAACGCCTCGTACATAATGAAGTACCGTTCGCTGGAAGGAGTCGTCAGAAGCCGCAGAAGCTCCTCCTTCGTCTTTTTTCCAAAATCCCCGCAGCGGCCCAGCCCGTAGCGGCCCGTCTCCAGACTGCGGATGGCTTTCTGGAAGGCTTCTTTATAGGTTTTCCCGATGCTCATAACCTCGCCCACGGCCCGCATCTGCGTTCCCAGCCTGTCCTCCACACCCTTGAATTTCTCAAAGGCCCAGCGGGCAAATTTAAGCACGATGTAATCCCCGTCAGGAACGTATTTGTCCAGAGTCCCGTACTTGCCGCAGGGAATGTCCGCAAGAGTCAGGCCGGCTGCCAGCATGGCCGACACGAAGGCAATGGGAAAGCCGGTGGCCTTGGAGGCCAGCGCCGAAGAACGGGAGGTCCTGGGATTGATTTCGATAATGATATCCCGGTCCGTTTTCGGGTCATGGGCCCACTGGACGTTGGTCCCGCCGATCACCTGGATAGATTCTACGATTTTATAAGATTTCTCCTGAAGGCGCTTCTGCACCTCTTCCGAAATGGTCAGCATGGGAGCGGCGCAGAAGGAATCTCCCGTATGAATGCCCAGAGGATCGATATTCTCGATAAAGCAGACCGTGATCATGTTGTTATCCGCATCCCGGACCACCTCCAGCTCCAGCTCTTCCCAGCCCAAAATGGATTCCTCCACCAGGACCTGTCCCACCAGGCTGGCCTGCAGCCCTCTGGCACAGACCGTCTTAAGCTCCTCCACGTTGTAGACCAGCCCGCCTCCGGCCCCGCCCATGGTATAGGCCGGGCGGAGCACCACGGGATACCCCAGCCTGTCGGCAATGGCAAGGGCCTCGTCCACCGAATAAGCCACCTCGCTCTTCGCCATCTCGATACCCAGCTTTTCCATGGCATGCTTGAACTCGATCCGGTCCTCGCCCCGCTCGATGGCATCCACC
>CATJIW010000144.1 GCA_949740745.1 uncultured Lachnospiraceae bacterium
GCGCTGCGATCTCCGGGAGAATGGTCCCCGTCACCTCCGGAGACTCATAAACCTTTGCCAGCAGCGCCTTGTCGATCTCCAGCTTCTCAAGCACTTCGTCGGACCAGCAGCGGTTCGGCACGTCAAGAAGCTGCATCCCGGACGCATCCGATACCTCCGTCGCATATTCCCCGGTCAGGATCAGTCGGACATAGTCCTTCGGAAGCAGGATATGACGGCATCTTGCATAATTTTCCGGCTCATGATTTCTCACCCAGAGAATTTTGGAAGCCGTAAATCCGGTCAGGGCGGGATTGGCCGTAATCTCAATCAGACGCTCCGCTCCCACTTTCTCCGTAATCTCCTCACATTCCTTCGCCGTCCGCTGGTCGCACCAGATAATGGACGGCCGGATTACCTCATTGTTCTCATCCAGCATAACAAGGCCGTGCATCTGCCCGGAAATCCCAAGCCCTTTGATCCTCTCCGGCTCCACGCCGGACTCCTTCACAACCTCTGCGATAGTTTCCAGCGCTGCCTGCTTCCAATCCTCCGGATCCTGCTCCGCCCAGCCGTTCTGCGGCTGATACAGCGGATATTCTTTTGAAGCAGAGGCAGCCACCGTACCGTTCTCATCAAACAATACGGTTTTTGTTGCGGAAGTTCCCAGGTCAATGCCGATCAAATAATTCATGTCTCATTCCCTCCATACATATAGTCTGTTACGGTTATTCTACCATAAAAGCCTTTGTTTGACTACGGTCCGGAGCCTCCGAAGGGTTCTTTCTTTTTTTCCGCCTCCATTTCATGCTTCCCCAGAGCCCTGCTGCCGGCAGGCCGGCGGCAAAAGCCAGAAAAAGAATCAGTGGAACAGGATCCTCATATAACTGGATCCACCAGTCTGCGGTCACAAGAAAATCCCATTCCATGCAGCCCTCGGCTCCCGTCTCGTGTCCGTTTCCAAGCTCCAGCCGGTTTCCCGCCTCATCCTCGGCATAAAGCTCCAGGCTCTGCCAGTCGTCTGCCTCCGAAAGAACCACCTCCAGCCCTTCCTCCGAAGAAATCCGTTCCAGGTCTTCCCCTTCATAACAGCGTTTCCCGTCTTTCGTCCTCACCTCCACCCTCCGAAGCAGCATATTGTCCCGGATATCCAGAAATACCTCCAGCCGGTCCCTCCGGTAGCGTCCCCCGTCCTCTCCTCCGGAAAGGACGGCCGAAGGTCCCGTTTTATCTATAGAAAAAGAAAACACGGCTGCCAGCTCCTCCTGTCTTACTGACTTATTTCCCATTTTATTTCCGGCCCGGTCTTCGGAATATATCAAAATCTCATAATCCCCTTCCCGCTCAAATAATTCCTTTTGGATCCGATATTCATACACCTGCCATTGAGGGCCAAAATTAACCTTCTGCAGCTGCTCCCGCCGGAAATGCTTTCCCTCCTGCAGCAGAAAAAATTCTCCGTTTCTGCTGACTGCCGCCTGAACGTCCTCTACCGGATCTACATTATATTCCCGTATGACCACCTCCCGTTCCTCTGACAGGTAAGGATATTCCCCCGCCGTCAGCCACCTCTTCGTTTCCCCTGCCGCCGCATAAACAGAACCATAGCGGTTGACAGAAAATGTCAGTTCTTCTTCCGTCCGATTGCCCGCCAGATCCCTCCCCTCCGCCCGGAGAAGATACAGGCCGTCCGCTTCCTCCGTCTCCGGAAAGCTTTCCGGAAGAAGCAGCTTCGTCACACAGCCCTCCGCTTCCCGAACCTCCTGATATTGGCACGCCGTTTCCGTTCCCCTCTGATCCAGACGGGAAACCTTCACCCTCACGCTCTCCGGAACCAGGCGTTTGTCCGAAACACGGATCTTTGCCTCCACCGCCCCCCGGTTGGCAGATTCGTCCTCAAGGCCAAAAATCTCTATGGCCGGCGGCATAGAATCTATGGAAAATTCTTCCGCAGGAAGAACTGCCGCCAAATTTCCTGCCAGATCTGCACACCCCGTCAGAAACCGGTAATCCCCGTCTTCCGAAAAAACCAGAGAGACCGTGTGGATATCCCCCCGGCTGTCAAATTCCGGAAGCTCCCAGGACCTGCTTTCTCCCCTGTCAAGGAGGGCTGCCGCTCCGCCCGTCACCTGTTCTTCACTGAAATTATGTTCCTCCACGATAATCTCGGCCGTTCTGGGCGCACGGTAATACCTGCCCTTTCCCTCCTGCCCTTCTTCTGTAAATGTCACCGTGACCTTCGGCGGCGTCCGGTCAACGGTAAACCCCTTTTCCGTCTGTTCCGTTCTATGTCCGGCCAGATCCTCGCATCTTACCGAAAAAGTATAATCCCCGTCCCCGGAAAAAAGAATCTGACAGCTATGGATTTTCCCGTCATGGCTCCAGCCGGAAATCTCCGGCAGGACGCCGTCACTGTTTCTAATAAGCAGCCACACCCTCTCTTCCGAAAAATTCGCTTCCTCCACCATCAGGCGCACCCGCCTCTCCTGAGCATAATAGCTCCCGTTTTCCGGCTGCTCCTCCCCATAAATGATCTTCAGCTTCGGCGCAGTCTGATCTATCGAAAGGCACAAGCTTTTTTCTGACCGGTTCCCGGCCATATCCTCTGCCAAAACGGTAAACCACAAGATTTCCCCGTCATATTCCTCTGCCGTCAGAAGAAGGCTGTCCTGCCAGCTCTTTAAGGCCCCGCCTTCCGAAGCTTCCCTCTCAAACAGCGTCTCCTCCTTTAAAAGCTCCCGTTTTCCGTCCCGCTCCGCCTCCAGCACATAGCCTGCCCGCTTCAGGCCGGAAGCGACGCCGGTTTCCTCCGGCTCCTCCAGGACAAGCTTAAGCTCCACATCCTCCCGGTAAATCCCGCTTTCTGCCCAGGCATTCCCCTGGGGCAGCAGGGTGATCTGCGGTCCCTTATCCTCTATCACCAGCCCCTCTGAATTAAAATAACTGCTTAGCCCCGCATAATTGGTCACTTTCAGATAGACCACTGCCTTAAGATCCGGTTTCAGAAGCAGGCTGTTCCCCTCCTTCCATTGCTCTTCCGCCAGTTCCGAAAGCTCCCTCTGTGTCATTTCCCGTTCTGAACAGTAATAGCGGAGCGGCTCCACCGCAGAAATGCTGTCCCCGCCCGCAAACGTTGCCAGCTCCTCCCCGGAGGAATAATGTCCGAAGGTAATATGCTCCATAAATGCATGCCAGGACTCTCCCATAACCGTAACCATCCCGAATTCCGGCGGCGTCATATCTACCGTGAACTCCTGCTCCGTCCCGCTCTCCGGCGACAGAGGCCAGCCTGCCGGATCTTCATAAAAAACCCTCAGCACATAGTTTCCCTCCTCCGCCACAGTCACCGGAAGCTTATACCAGTCCTCCCCCTCCTCCGGCGCAGCCGCCCAGGAACCTTCTGTAATCAGACTCTTCCCGTCCGCTTTTTTGCTGCCCTCTCCATCCGATTCTCTGTTTTCCGGTTGTCCTTCCCCTCCGTCTGCGCCGCTTCCCACGGTCTCCAGAAGAATCTGTGGCAGCTCTTCCGTTTCCTCCGGCCGGAAATTATGTTCTTTCAAATACAGCCAGACGGTTATGGGATGGCTGTAATATCCCTCATGGACGACCGCTTCCTCCGGAAGAACAATACGAAACACCGGCGAAGTCCTGTCAATAATCACAGAAACCGGCTCTGAAAGCCCGGACGTATTCCCGGCCAGATCCCTGCAGACTGCTTCCCGGATCTCAAAACGTCCCTCCGCAGGAAAGCGAAGGCGCATCTTCACGGTCCGTTCTCCTGTATGCTCCGGCTTCCCTTCCTCGCTGTCCAGGAACCATCGGCCCTCCTCATAAGGAACCGCCTCCAGAAGGCCCTCTCCCAGTCCGTCCAGCCCTTTCCATCCGCCGTTTTCAAAGGTGATCCTTGTCTCCCGTCCCGTCTCGTCCCCAACCGTTACCGAAATTCCGTTTTCGTCAAAATTTTTCTCGGCAAACGTAAACTCTGCCACCGCCGTATCCCGATAGACGCCGTCGCGGACCGAATCCCCTTCGACTGCCACAGCCACCCTCCCGGCAGAAGCGTTTTCCTCCTGCGCCGGATCCGGCAGGACGGATACTTCTGCCGCCAAAGAAGCCGCCGGCGGGATCAGAAAGGCAGCCGCCAGAAAGAGGGCCGTCCCGTCCCTGGCCCGTTTCCGGTTTTTTCTTCTATTTTTAAACTGTTCTCTCCACCACGCTCCGTATCGGAACTTCCAAAACAGCAACAGCACTACGGCCAGCCCACAGGCCCCGGCCACTCCCAATATCACCGACCATCTGTGAAACAATTGTATTTTTTCCTGTCCCATACTTATCCTCCCTGCTTTTCCTTCTGATCGAAAAACACCGTATCCACCGCCCGATCCGCCGTCAAAAGCCCCATCCTTACCTCTTCTTTCAGCTGAGCCTCATATTCTGAACGGTCTGCCTCTGCTTCCCACCCTTCCAGTCTTTTTCGTATCTGAGCAAGGGCTTCTTTCATGGGATCGGCGCCGATTCCCGCCTTTTTAAACTGCTCTGCCCGCAGTGCAAGCTGAACGGTCAGCTCCCTGTCGGCCAGAAGCGCCGTGATCCGGTTATCCTTTTCCTCATTCTCCCCGCTGCAAAGGCTCACAAGATCCCTCCAGTATTCTCCATAAGAAGCCTCCGTATCCCCGTTCCGTCTCTGAAGGTCCAGGCCGCCATAATAGTCTGCGATCCGGCTCAAGACTCCGGCACGGAACAGCTCCTGTTCGGAAAGCGCCTGCCCGGAAGCCGCCGCCTGCAGCCATCTGACAGAAGCCCGTTTCCCGTCCGCCCCCTCATAATCATAAAAGTACGCCTGTCCGATTTTATAAGCCGCTTTCTGATATTCCCCCTCATTTTTCTGCAGCCGTTCCAGAAAACGCCCGCCGCCGTCCTGCCGTCCGTTTAAAATCTCCCGCAGGATAAGCTCCTCCTCCGCAGAAAACAAACCGTCCTCCAGAAAAATCTCCATCAGGCAGCGGTATCCCTCCGCCAGCCCCGGCTCCAGGCGTATCGCCCTTCTGCATGCCTCCAGCCGGTCCTCCATGCGAACCGCACCTTCCGCTTCCGTGATCTGTGCCTGATAAGTTCCTGCAACGGCCCGCCGCTCCAGGCTCGTCATAATCCTGCTTCCGGTCAGGGCCGCCGCCGTAAACACCGCGCCTGCCGCAAAGATCCTGCGCCTTCTCCGCTTCATCCGGATCACGCTTTCGTCCAGCTCCCGGTAATGCTCCAGCGCCCAGGCAAGCTCTCTACAGGAGTGATAACGCTCCTCCGGGTTGTCCCTGGTACAGCATTTGAGTATTTTCTCCAGGCCGCCGGAAAGCTCCGGCCTGAGAATCCGAACCGGCACAAACCCATAAGGCGGATCTGCCGGACTGCGGCCGGTCAGCAGATGATAGAGAACTGCCCCAAGCCCGTAAACATCCGTCTCCGGTCCGGTCTGTCCATGGCCCCCGTACTGCTCCGGTGCCGCATAGCCTCTTGTTCCCAGCCAGACCGTGTCGCCCTCGGCCTCTTCCTTCTGTTCTCTGGCCGTCCCGAAATCCACCAGAACAAGACTTCCGTCCTCCCGCCGCATTACATTGGAAGGCTTCAGATCCCGGTAGATCACGGCAGGCGTCCTGCTGTGCAGGTACTCCAGCACCCGGCACAATTCGAGCCCCCAGGCTGCTACCTGCTCCTGACTGAAACGACTTTCTTCTTCCAAAAGCTTTTTTAAAGACTTTCCTTCTATGTAATCCATCACCAGATAAAGCATCCCGTTCTGCTCCAGAATGTCTCCCACAGCCGGAAGCCCCGGATGCCGAAGCTTTTTTAAAAGCTCCGCTTCCATGATCAGGTAATTTTTTTCTTTTGCAATTTCCTTCACGGCCCACAGCCTTCCGCTGCGCTCATGGCGCGCCAGATACACCGTTCCGTTTCCGCCTTTTCCAAGTATGTCAAGAATCCGGTAGGTCCCATAAAGTACCTCGCCTGGAACACAGGCCATAGCCTCACCCCTCCGTATGTTTCATTTTCCGGCGTTTGCAAAATACAGAATTGTCGGAATATTCTGGCAGTATGTCCGTCCAAAACCTGCTGCGCCAGGCGTTTCAGCAAGCCCAGAACCCCGGAAGTCACTCGGGAAAGAATCCCTCCTGCCTTCTCTGGTCTTGCTTCCACGGCGCAGAGGGCTTTTCCCGGATATATTGCCAGAATATTCAATGATTTTTTCA
>CATJIW010000145.1 GCA_949740745.1 uncultured Lachnospiraceae bacterium
ACTTTTGTGTGGCGGCTCTGTTTTCAGGAAGGAAAGTACTGGTTATAAATCGTATAAAAGTCAATTTCCTGGGGCTCATAGCTTTCCCGGTAATCAAGACTTCCCCAGGCGTCCTCATTGCAGACGGCAGTCACATTGGCCGCAAACCCGTCATAATATTCATAAAAACGCTCCGTCTTGTGCTTTTTCCCCATAACCTCCTTATTTTGCGCCGTTTTGGCTTCCTCATAATTATTGACGCACCGGATAAGATAAAAGCCGTCCGCCGTTTCCACCACCGGGCTTACCTCCTCCTGACTTAAAGCAAAGGCCGCCGTCTCAAAGGCCTGCTCTGCCTCTCCTCTGGCAAGCTCCCGCTCAAAAACCTCCGACTCGTTCTTATCCTTTGCCAAAAGAGCAAAATCGTCCCCCGCCTGCGCCCTGGTCAGAAGCTCCTGGGCCTCCCGGCGTTTTTCCTCCTTCGCCCCCTGGTCAAGGCCCGCCGTGCTCAGGTAGATCTGCTGCACCGTAATCACCCTTGCCTCGTCCTCACTGATCTCCGCAGAGACATCGGCAGTCAGCTTTTCCATCAAAAGACTTGCCGTGTAATATTCGCCAAACACCAGCTCCGCCGTTTTCTGATCGATCCCGGCCGCCTTTTTTACCTGCTCCGGCAGCCCCTTCAGATAGGCTGCGGCAGCCTGGGCGATCCGCCTGTCATCTTCCTCCCCAAGCTCGATCTCATACTGGCCGGCCATGGATACCATGCATTTCATTTTCACCAGAAAATCCTTCAGGTTATCCTTCATATACTCATCGAAGGTCTGCTCTCCCACCTTCACGTCCCAAATCCCCGTCCCGCATCCGGCCTCATATCTGTGCTTCTGGCTCAGGACAAACACCAGGGCCTCCGATCTGGTACAGACCGCCCCGTCCAGACGGAAAAGCTCCCCTTCTTTGAAACTCTGTTCAGACAGCTTCTTTTCCTTTTTCCCGCAGCCGCCCAAAAACGCCGCCAGGCAGACAAGCGCCAGAATGACCGCCAGGACAGATCCTTTTTTCACAGTTCTCTTTTTCATCTCAGTTCCTCCAGATCGACCGTATTTTTCTGTTTCACCGGTCTCTTAAGCCCGGCAGCTCTTCCTCCTCCAGCAGAGAACGAAGCACCTGGAGGGCCCCTCCGTTTTCACAGGTATCCGTCACATAACGGGCCGTTTTCTTTACCTCCGGAATGGCGTTGCCTACCGCATAGCTGCAGCAGGCCGCTTTCAGCATTTCCACATCGTTCTGCTGATCCCCAAGCGCCAGCGTCTCCTGCGGCGTTATGCCGAAAAAGTCCTGATACCATCTGGCCGCCGTCCCTTTATTGACCCCCTGCCTGTAGATGTCCAGCCACATGGCGCCCGCCGTACTGGCAGAAACAGCGCCCTTCCATTTTTCGCAGAAGGAACGGAAGGTCTCCCCCGATCTGTGCTTTTTATCATATACGCTCAGCTTTACGAATTCCTCCGGCATGGCGCTCATGTCCGCCACCTGCGTGATATCCTCCTGATATCCTTCCCTCAGCCAGCGGATCACCTCCTCCTCGTCAGAATCCGCATACATAACGTCCGCTCCTGTCAAAAACGGGACCGTATCCTTAAGCGTCCGGACATCTGCCAGGATCTCATGCAGAAGCTTCCGTTCCAGGCTCTCCGCAAACAGCAGCTTCTGGCTGCTTCCCATTAAGGTCCCGTTGCAGGCAGCGTAATAGATCCGTTCCTTAAGGGGGCCGAACAGCCGCTCCATGCTGACCTTCGAACGGCCGCTTGCGGCCACAAAATAAACGCCCCGGTCCAAAAGCCCTCCGATGGTCTTTACAAGCTCCGGAGGCAGGGTCCTGGAGCCGTCCTTTACCAGCGTCCCGTCAATGTCCGTGATCACCATTCTGATCATTTTAGTTCCTCCCTGTAGGGTTTCAGATATCCGTACAGCCTTGCCAGCGGGAGACCCACCACATTCTGATAATCCCCCTCGATCCCTTCCACGTATACGGCAAAACGTCCCTGAATGCCATAGGCCCCGGCCTTATCCGCAGACTCGCCCGCCGCCACATATTCCCGGATCTCCCCGTCGCTCATGGGCAGCACCCGCACCGTCGTCGTTTCGGCAAAGGTCCTGCACTCGCCGCTCCCCTTCTTACAAACAGTCACTCCGGTGCAGACCTGATGGGCCCTGCCCTGAAGACGCTTCAGCATGGAGCAGGCATCTGCCTCGTCCTTCGGTTTTCCCATCACCGCGCCGTCAAGGGCCACAACCGTGTCCGCTCCGATCACGATATCTCCGTCCTCCGCTCCTTCAAGAGCTTCCGCCGCCTTTCCCGCAGAAAGCTCCTTCACGATCTCTTCCGGCTCTGTCCCCCGGATCCGCTCCTCGCCGCTTCCCGGCCTTACCTCAAAGGGAAGCCCGCAAAGGGCCAGGATCTCCCGCCTTCTGGGCGAAGCCGAGGCCAGTATCAACTTTGCCATTTTCTCTGTCCTTTCTCATGGAAACATACCCGTTCCTCCGGAGGCGCATATCCGGCTCCATCCTGAGAAACCGCCGAAGCGCCGGGCATGCTTACCGCAGTGTCATTAAGTATTCCTCGAAGCACACCCCGTCAGAACGGGGTATCTCAAGCTCTTCCGAGCGGAGGATGCATTTTTTTACGAAGCTTCCCGCTTTTTTTACGGACCGGGCAAAGGGGACCTGATTGACCGCATCGGCGGCGATAATGGAGGAAAAGACGTCTCCCGTCCCCGCCCGCTCGCTTCCCACCCGGTGGCTCCGCAGGATCCGGGGCTCCTCGCCCGCCTCATAGACCAGATTTGCCACAAAATCGCCCTGAGGGATCCCCGTGATCACGATCTTTTCCGGCCCCTCCCGCCGGATGGCTCCGGCCATGGCCGCCAGCTCCTTCATCGTCCAGTGCTTATGGGAATAGGGCGTATCCGTCAAAATGCAGGCTTCCGTCAGATTCGGAGTTAAAATATCGGCGCACTCCACCAGCCGCTTCATTTCCCGGCACATTTTATCTGTATAGGTGGCATAAGCCTTCCCGTGATCTCCCATGATCGGATCCACGATTACCAGGGTCCGTTCCGTTTTAAAATCCCGAATAAAGGAGCGGACAATATCGATCTGCTCTGCGGAACCGAGAAAACCGGAGCAGATGCCCTCAAATTCCAGCCCCAGCTTTTTCCAGTTTTCGATATATTCCGGCATTTTGGCCGTATAATCGTCAAAAAAATAATTGGGATACCCGGTGTGATTGGAAAAAATCGACGTGGGCACCGGGCAGCACTGAAGCCTCATGGCCGAAATGATGGGCATGGCTACCGTAATGGAACAGCGGCCAAAGCCGGAAATATCATTAATCACGGCGATTTTTTTTTGATTGTTATGTGTCATGACTGTCTCCCGTTTTTTCTCTTATGCGGCTTTGCCTTAATCCCTGGACTCAATATAGATCAGAATGCCTTCCCGAAAGGAGATCGTTCCCCGCTCGGCAGCAAGCTCGTTGCTGATGCCAAGGCTCTCGCCCTGGCCAAGAAGCGCCTCTGTAAGCGGGTATTTAAACCCGGTCAGGGTAACCCCCGTAACCTGCTCCGTAAAGGGGATCAGAGAAATATAATGCCCCCAGAGCCGGGATCTCTCAAGCTCCACGGGCCCGTCCAGCAGGCAGATCCTGTTATGCGCATCCGCTATGAGGCAGGGGATCCCTCTTTTCAGGGCATGCAGGAGCACCTGCACATTGGCCAGGGCATGGTCAAACCGCCGGCCAAGCCCGCCAAGGATCACAATCTCCGATACCTCCGGCAGGGAAAGGCTGTAAAGAAGCGCCAGTTCCGTATCCGTACAGTCTTTTTCCGGCTTATGGGTCTCAAAATGAACGCCCCTCTCCCGGTAACGGTCAAGAAGCGGGCGGGATACCGTGTCGAAATCCCCGACAATGCAGTCCGGTACAAGGCCGAGGCGGTCCGCCGTCTCCAGGCCGCCGTCTACAGCGACCACATAAGCCTCTCCGTAAGTCTTTAAAAATCCGGCGGCAGACAAAGGTTCCACGTCACCGCCGGTCATTATTATAATTTTCATATGCCTTCCATTTCTGCAAAGACATCCATAAATGCCTTCGTATTGGCCGTCACGTCGCCGGAAAAGACGGCAGAACCGCCTACCAGCACGTTGATGCCGGCCTCGATCACTTCCTTTGCATTGGACGCCTTGATGCCGCCGTCCGCCTGGATGTCCGTCTCAAGGCCTCTCTGTCTGCAGATCCTCCGCAGCTCCCCCGCCTTCTGCAGACAGTAAGGGATCAGCTTCTGTCCGCCAAAGCCGGGATTGACCGTCATGATCAGCACCATATCCAGCTCGTCCAGCACATAGTCCAGCGCAGAAAGAGGCGTCGCCGGATTCAAGGCCACCCCCGCCTTCTTTCCCGCAGCTTTGATCTGCCCGATCACCCGGTCCAAATGGGTGCACGCCTCCGCATGGACCGTGATCAAATCCGCCCCGGCCTTGGCAAAGGCCTCAATATAGCGGCCCGGCTCCTCAATCATCAGGTGCACGTCGAAAACCTTGTCCGTGCATCCCCGGATCGTCTCCAAAACCGGCATTCCAAATGAAATCTGCGGCACGAACATGCCGTCCATTACGTCAAAATGGATATATTCGGCGCCCGCCTGCACGGTTTCTGCGATCTGTTCTCCCAGCCTTGTAAAATCAGCGGCCAGGATCGAAGGGGATAAAATCAGCATAGCATTCTCCTTTTTATCTTCCATAGCGTTTTTTTGACTTCAGTTCCTCATACAAAAGCAGGTAATTTTCATACCGCTCTCTGCAGATCCTGCCTTCCTCCAGCGCCTTCTTGACGGCGCAGTCCGGCTCCTTTCCATGGACGCAGCCCTGAAACCGGCATTTTCCCTCCAGCTTAAGGAATTCCGGATAATGAAACCGCAGCGCCTCACAGGAAATATCGGAAAGCTCCAGGGAACTGAACCCCGGCGTATCCAGAAGAAAGGTATCCTCTTCCAGAAAAAAAAGCTCCGTATGCCTGGTGGTATGGCGGCCCCGCCCGATCTTTTCACTGACGGCTCCCGTCT
>CATJIW010000146.1 GCA_949740745.1 uncultured Lachnospiraceae bacterium
CGCCGGGATGCTGTCCCGTGGTCCGCCGCACGCCGACGCAGCCCTGGACGATCCGGTTGATCTCCGCATTCCGCTTCCTGGTCCCCCGCTCCTCAAAATACTTTTTCACGTAGCCGTAGGCCGTCTTGTCGGCCAGCGTACCGATGGTGCCTGCCTTGAAGGTGTGCCCCTTCCCGAAGATCACCTCCGTATAGGTGTGGGCTTTGGACTGATATTCCCCGGAAAAATTCAGGTCGATATCCGGCTCCTTGTCCCCCTTGAATCCCAGGAAGGTCTCAAAGGGAATGTCAAAGCCCTCCTTCTTTAAGGGCTTCCCGCAGACCGGGCAGGACTTGTCCGGCATGTCGCAGCCCGCGCCGCCGGCAAATCTCGTCACGTCCTCCGACTCGAAATCGCAGTAATGGCACTCCGGGCAGTAATAATGGGGCGAGAGGGGATTCACCTCGGTAATCCCCGACATAGTCGCCACGAAGGTAGAGCCGACGGATCCTCTGGAACCCACCAGATACCCGTCGTCGTTGGACTTTTTCACCAGCTTGTGGGCGATGATGTACATGACGGCAAAGCCGTTGGTGATAATGGAATTAAGCTCCCGCTCCAGCCGCTCCTCCACCGGCTTCGGAAGCTCCTCCCCGTAAATATCCTTCGCCGTTTTGTAGCACATCTCCCGAAGATCCCGGTCGGAATTCTCGATCACCGGCGGGCACTTGTCCGGCCGGAGGGGTGCGATCCGCTCGCACATGTCGGCAATCTTGTTGCTGTTTTCCACCACCACCTCGTAGGCCTTCTCCGGCGTCAGGTAAGAAAACTCCCGAAGCATCTCCTCCGTGGTCCGAAGGTAAAGGGGCGGCTGGTTGTCACTGTCCAAAACCCCCTCCCCCGCCATGATGATCCTCCGGTAGATCTCGTCCTCCGGATTCAGGAAATGGACGTCGCAGGTGGCCACCACCGGCTTCCCGAACTGCTCCCCCAGCTCGATGATCCTCCGGTTCAGATTCTGCAGATCCTCCACGGTCTCGATCCCGTGCTTTCTCTCCCGCAGCATAAATTCATTGTTGCCGATGGGCTGGATCTCCAGATAATCATAAAACTTCACCAGCCTGGCCAGCTCCTCGTCGGGAGCGCCGTCAAGAACCGCCTGAAACAGCTCTCCCGCCTCGCAGGCGGAACCGACGATCAGCCCCTCCCTGTGCTTCATCAGCTCACTCTTTGGGATCCTCGGCCTCCTGGCAAAATAGGTCAGATGGGACATGGAGACCAGACGGTACAGGTTTACCCGTCCCACGTCATTTTTCGCCAGGATGATCACGTGGCAGGTGGGCATTTTCCGGATCTTATCCACAGAGGCCGCCCCCAGCTCATTGATCCCGTCCAGGGTCTCCACCTGCTTTTTCCGAAGCCGCTTTACAAACTCCACAAAAATATGCGCCGTGGCCTCTGCGTCGTCCACCGCCCGGTGATGGTTCTCCAGTGACACGCCCAGCGCCTTCGCCACCGTGTCCAGCTTGAACCGCTTAAGCTCCGGCAGCAAGATCCTGGCCAGGGCCACCGTATCCACCACCGTGGGCTTAAATTCCCGCCCCAGGAGGGCGGCATTGTGCTCGACAAAGCCCATGTCAAAGGAAGCGTTGTGGGCCACCATAACTGCATTCCCGCAAAATTCCAGAAATTTCGGCAGCACCTCCTCCACCGCAGGCTCCCCCATAACCATGCCGTCGTTGATCCCCGTCAGCTTTTCGATCTCAAAGGGAATGGGAAGCTTCGGGTTCACAAAGGCCGAAAACCGGTCCGTAATCTCCCCCTTCTCCACTTTGACCGCCCCGATTTCGATGATCCTGTTCTTTTTTGCCGAAAGGCCCGTGGTCTCAAGGTCAAAGACCACATAGGTGTCCATCAGGGACTGGTTTTCCGAGCGGACGACCACCTCCTTCAAATCGTCCACCAGATATCCTTCCACCCCGTAGATCACCTTGAAAGGATCCGTCTTGATGGTCTCGTACCCATAGCCGGAAAAGGTATGAAAGGCGTCGGGAAATGCCTGGACACAGCCGTGGTCCGTAATAGCCAGAGCCGGCATCCCCCATTCCCTGGCCCGCTTCAGGATGTCCTTCACGTCGGAGACTCCGTCCATGTCACTCATCTTCGTGTGACAGTGGAGCTCCACCCGCTTCACCTCGGCAAGATCCTGCCTCTTCGATGCGATATTCCCGGATCTTCGGATGCCGGTCACCGACCCGATGGTCAGCTCCCCGTCAAACTTATCGATGGGGGTCACGCCCTTAACCTTGAAAAACGCTCCCTTCTTCAAAAAATCCCGGACCTCGGAAAGCATCTCCGGCTTAATGAACATTTTTACGGTAATGGTGTCCGTAAAATCCGTCAGGTCAAAGATCATAATGGTCTTGCCGCTGCGAAGCTCCCGTTCCTCCAGGCGGATCACCTGGCCGCAGACCGCCACCTCGCCCATCTCCCCGATGATCTGATTCATCGGAACCTCGTCCCCGTCGTCAAAATCATAGCCGAAGACCACGTCGTCGTGATGGACCTTCACCTTCCGGCTGTAATGGCTGTTCTTCTTAAAAGCAGGCCTGGCCGGCCGCTCCGGCTGGATCTGCCGGTTAAGCTTTACCTGTTCTTTCTTCTCGTCCGGCGCTTTAAGCGGCGCCGGTGAAAGGGCTCCGCCCCCGTCCGCCCCCGAACCGCCGGATCCCGCCCCGGCTCTGCCAAAGGAAGAATTTTTCACTACCTGGGCCGCCTGCTTCCTGGTGAGCAGCTCCTTCTCCTGCTCATGCTGCCCCTGCTCACATTCCTTATACAGATAACGGACCTCGATACCGAACCCGCATCGTTCGTTAAAAATCTTCTCCAGCACCCGCTTTAACTCGTCCACCCGGCTTTTGGTAACCAGGTCATTCTCCACCTCCAGCGTCAGGATGTCCGGCTCCGTAAACTTCCACTCCGCCCGGCGGAACACGTTATACTCGATCAGGCTGTAGGTCTTAAGCTCCAGAAGAATGCTGTCCCGGTAAACCTGCATCAGCCGCTTCGGCGTGTACTGGCCGGAAAGCCGGTACCGCTCCTGGATCTTCACCTCCGTCTCATATCCGGAAAACAGCTGCTTCTTAATGCTGGCCTCCAGTATGTAAATGTTCCGTTTGTGGATCAGCCGCTCCGAGCACAGATAAATGCGGAGCGAGCTCCTGTCCCGGCTGGCGGCCACCCGCTCCACCGTCGCAAAAGAAAGAAGCTCCCGCATTTCGTCGGAAACCTGAAGTCCGGGAAGGACCTCCCAGAATTGCTTTGCCATTTGTTACCCCTTCCTGCTGTTTATCGCTCCGCTTCCTTAAATAATCTGAACGAAAAGTGACGGCTCTTTTCTGCCATATTGGCCGGTTTCCGTAAATCCGGACATGGCAGGAAAAGAGCCTGACTCTCCGGGAAAAGAAGCGGAATGATAAAATCCCTCGTCAGTTCCAGTTAAGCAGCTCCTGCCGCAGCGTTTCCAGAAGCTCGTCCTCCGGCACCTTGCGGACGATCTCCCCCTTTTTGATAAGGAGGCCCTCGCCGATCCCCCCGGCAATGCCGATGTCGGCCTCCTTCGCCTCCCCCGGCCCGTTGACCGCGCAGCCCATGACGGCCACCGTCAGATCCAGATGATCCATCTCGGCCGCCATGGTTTCCACCTGATTCGCCAGGCCGATCAAGTCGATCTTCGTCCGCCCGCAGGTGGGACAGGAAACCACCGTGATCCCCCCCTTCCGAAGACCCATGGCCCGGAGGATCAGTTTCGCCGACTTGACCTCCTCCACCGGATCACCGGTCAGGGACACCCGGATGGTGTCGCCGATTCCCTGATACAGGATAATCCCAAGCCCCAGGGCCGACTTGATATTGCCGGAATAAAGGGTCCCGGACTCCGTGATCCCCACGTGGAGCGGGTGATCTGTCTGCCCGGCGATCAGCTCATGGGCCCTGGCACACATCCGCACGTCAGAAGATTTGATGCTCACCACCAGATTGTCATAATCCATGTCCTCGATCATGCGGAGCTTTTCCAAAGCGCTTTCCACGATCCCCTCCGCCGTGACCTTCCCGTATTTTTCCAGAAACCGCCGCTCCAGCGAGCCGCTGTTGACGCCGACCCGTATGGGGATCTGCCGCTCCTTTGCTGCCCTCACCACGGCCTGCACCCGCTCCCTGCTTCCGATATTGCCCGGATTTATGCGGATCTTATCCGCTCCGTTTTCCACGGCCGCAATGGCCATCTTATAATCGAAATGAATATCCGCCACCAGAGGGATCCGAATCTGATTCTTAATCTCACTCAGGGCCTTCGCCGCCTCCATGGTCGGCACCGTACAGCGGACGATCTCGCAGCCTGCCGCCTCCAGCCGCCTGATCTGGGCCACAGTCCCCTCAGCATCCTCCGTCCTCGTGTTGGTCATGGACTGGATGAGCACCGGATTCCCCCCGCCGATCACCCGGTCCCCGATGCGGACCACCCTCGTACCTTCCCGATGAGTCATATTCATCCCTCCCTACCTGAAAATCTTCAGCACGTCATTAAACATAACAAACACCATAAGCGCCATAAGAAGCAAAAGCCCGATGGTGTGGACCATTCCCTCCTTCTCTCTGGATACGGGCCGGCCCCGGACCAGCTCAATGAGGATAAATACCAGCCGTCCCCCGTCCAGCGCAGGCAGCGGCAGAAGGTTTAAGACCCCCAGGTTCACACTCAGCAGAATGCTGAAATTCAAAAGATTCAAAAACACGTACAGGACGCCGTCCGACCTGCTTTGCTCTACCACCTCGCCCACCATGTTGACGATGCCCACCGGGCCGGAGAGATTTTCCACCCCCACCCTTCCCGTCACCAGCATCTTAAGAGAAGTAAGGGTGTAGCTCATCCAGTAGCGGACCTCGGAAAAACTGTTCCGAAGCACCGACAGGGCTCCCGCCTCCCGATTCCGGTAGGCGGCCGCCTCCATGCCCAGCGTCGAGGCCTGATAATAAGTCGGCGTCACCGAAAGCTCCAGAGGCTTCCCGTTCCGCTCCAGCACAAACTTTACCGGCGCATCCCCCCGAAGCGGATGCTCCTCAAAATAAGACTGCACCTCCAGCCCTGAAGCGATGGGCGTCCCGTCGATGGAAGTGATCACGTCTCCCACCTTCGCCCCCGCCTTCGCCATGGCAAGATCCTCCGTCAGGGCTGTGATAACTGCCTCCCCCTCCGAAGCATAATAGGAAAATCCCGTCAGATATGCCTCATAAGAAGGATCCAGAACCGTCTCCAGAACCTCCCCGTCCCGTTCGAACTCAATGGTAATGGGACTCCCGTCCATGGGATGGTTCAGAAAATACAGCTCGATATCCCGCCCCAGAGCAATGCGGTGGCCGTCGACGGACCGGATCAGGTCCCCTTCCTTAAGCCCCGCCTTTTCGGCGCCGTAGCCCTCTGACACATGATAGACCCTCGGCTCATTGACCCCGGCCAGGCTGAGGACCACCACCGACAGCACGAAGGCCAGCAGAAAATTAAACAGCGGCCCGCCGACGACAACGGCAAACCGTGCAAAGGGAGACTTGCTGTTAAAAGAAATTTCGCTGTCATCGTCGTCATCCTCTCCCACCATCTGGCAGGAGCCTCCGAAGGGTACCGCCTTCAGAGAATACCTGGTGCCTCCCTTAACGCCGCTGAGGATCCTGGGGCCCATGCCCACCGAAAACTCTATGACGCCGATCCCGTTCTTTTTTGCCAGAAGGAAATGCCCGAACTCATGGGACACCACCAGAAGGCTGAATACCAAAACTGCCAGCAAAATACTAAAAATCATGCTCCCTACCACCTGTCCTTGATATATTGATACGTCTCCGCTTCCGTCTGAAGAATCTCGTCAAGCCCCGGATGCTCCACATTCCTGTGGCGGGCCATGGCTTCCCCGATCATATCCGTGATATCCAGATAGCCGGCTCTTCCCCGGAGGAACGCCGCCACCGCCCACTCATTGGCCGCATTAAAGACGGTGGGCATGGTGCCGCCCGCCCGGCCCGCCTCATAAGCCAGCGAAAGGCCGGGGAAATTCTCAAAATCCGGCTTCTCAAAATCCAGGGCTTTCAGGCTCCAGAAATCCAGCCGTTCTCCCGTCATCCGCCGTCTTTCGGGATACAGGAGCGCATATTGGATAGGAAGCTTCATATCCGGCGCCCCCATCTGAGCCATGACTGCCCCGTCCTCAAACTGCACCATGGAATGAATGACGCTCTGCGGCTGAACCACCACCTGCACGTCGTCCACCCCCACGCCGAAAAGCCATCTGGCCTCCATGACCTCCAGCCCCTTGTTGACCAGCGTGGAAGAGTCAATGGTGATCTTGTGTCCCATGGACCAGTTCGGATGCTTCAGGGCGTCCTCCGGCCGGACCGCCGCCAGCTCCTTCCTGGTCCTTCCCCGGAACGGGCCGCCGGAAGCCGTAAGGAGAATTTTGTCAATCCGGTTCCCTGTCTCCCCGTTCAGGCACTGGAAAATGGCGCTGTGCTCACTGTCCACCGGGAAAATATTCACCCCCCGCTCCTTTGCCAGCGGCATAATCAGGTGCCCTGCCGTCACCAGCGTTTCCTTATTTGCAAGGGCAATGTCCTTCCCCGCCTCGATGGCCGCAATTGTCGGGCGGATGCCGATCATCCCCACCACCGCCGTCACCACAATATCCGCTTCTTCTGCCGCAGCCGCCTCCAAAAGGCCCTCCATGCCGGACAGCACCCGGATATCCGTATCCGCCAGCCGGACCTTTAACTCCCCGGCCGCCTCCTCGTCCATCAGGCACACAAAGGCGGGCCGAAACTCCCTGGCCTGCGCTTCCAGAAGCTCCGCATTCCTGCCTGCCGCCAGAGCCGTCACCCGAAGCCCCGGATTTTCCCTCACCACCTCAAGAGTCTGCGTCCCGATGGAACCTGTAGACCCAAGCACCGATAAATTTTTCATACACAGTATTCTCCGTTTCCAAAACATCCATGCACCAGAACCGCAATCCGACTCCGTACTATCCTAAAAATCGTCCGAGTGCCTCCGTTCCCTCCGTCAAAAGCACAATTGTATAATAGATGCCCGGCGCAACAAAAATCACGCTGTCAAACCGGTCCAGAATTCCGCCGTGGCCGGGAATCAGCCTGCCATAATCCTTCACGTCATGGTTCCGCTTAATGGCCGACGCCGCCAGATCCCCGATCTGGGAAATAACCGCCCCCACCATGCAGATCACAGCGCAGTGAAGCACCGGGCTCCCAAGGACGCCCGAAAGGCCGTCCCCAAAGACTGCCCCGAACACGCCTCCAAGGATGCCCGCCCCAAGGACGCCGCCTACGCCTCCCTCCACCGATTTCTTCGGACTCAGGCGGGGCGCCATTTTGTGCTTCCCGATCAGCATGCCTGCACAGTAGGCACAGGTGTCGCAGCCCCAGGAGCTTAAAAATACCAGCCACACCAAAAACGCGCCCCCTGAAAGCATGCGGGTGCGGAACACATAAGACAGCATGACCGCCACATAGACCAGCCCGAAAAACACCGTCATGACCTGACCGGCCGAGTACCTGGGAAACGTAAACACATAGACGGCCATGAGCAGGATCAGATACGCCACGAAAAACAGGACGGGCATGGAATCTGACGCCGGGTTCCGTGAAAACAGCAGAAGCAGGTAAAACACGGCCCCCGCCAGATACCCGGCCGCCCCCAGAAGGCTCTTTTCCACCCCCGCCGTCCGGTAAAGCTCAAACATGCCGATGAGAGAAATCAGGCCCAGAGAAGCCGCCAGCACATTTCCCCCCAGGACCAGAAGCCCGATGACCGCCGCCACCAGAACGATTCCGCTTAAAAGCCTCGTCACAAACATCCTACACTCCTCCAAACCTCCGGTCTCTACCATTGTATTTCTCGATGGCTTTGACCAATTCCTCTTTATTAAAATCCGGCCACAAAACATCCGTAAAATAAAATTCCGTATAAGCCAGCTGCCAGAGCAGATAATTGGAAAGCCGCTCCTCGCCGCTGGTGCGGATCAGA
>CATJIW010000147.1 GCA_949740745.1 uncultured Lachnospiraceae bacterium
CCCTCTGCGGCGAAAATCCCTTTTACATGCCGGACCCCGCAGCCGCCGAACGGGTCCGGGAAGCGGCCGAGAAGCGGATGGCCGAACAGGATTCCATGGGCGGGATCATCGCCTGCCGGGTCAAAAACATGCCGGCCGGCATCGGGGAGCCTGTTTTTGAAAAGCTGGACGCTGCTCTTGCCAAAGCCCTCTTTTCCATCGGATCCGTCAAGGGCGTGGAGATCGGCGACGGCTTTTCCGCCGCCAAAAGCTCCGGCTCCGAAAACAACGACCCCTTCCTTCCGCCTCTTTCGGAGGGCGGCCCTCTGCAGAAGGCTTCCAATCATGCGGGCGGGATCCTTGGAGGGCTCAGCGACGGCTCCGACATCCTGATCCGGGCTGCCGTGAAGCCGACCCCTTCCATTGCGAAAGAACAGCGGACCGTGGACCGGGAAGGCCGGCCGGTCTCCATTTCCGTCAAAGGACGCCACGATCCGATGATCGTCCCCCGCGCCGTGGTGGTGGTGGAGGCCATGGTGGCCGTCACTCTGGTGGATCTGCTGTTTGTGGGCATGACGGCCCGCATGGACTCGGTCTGCCGCTTCTTTGGACGGCGCTGAAGGGAGAACCGGCCCGGCGCTTTCCCGGCGCACACTGAAAAAGAAGGCCATGCGAAACCCGCAGCGGCCTTCTTCAGGATCATACAGAATATTTCAGGCAGCCATAATCGCAGCTGTCACATCGGCCGCCCATGGGTCATTTCACGCCATACGCCTCATACAGCTTCCTTGTCTCGGAAACGGAACGAAGGCCGCCGATCGCATCGCCGGCAGAAAGATTGGCGGCGGCCGTGGCCGCTCCCATGCGGAGGGCCTCTTTCACGGAAAGCCCTCGGTAAATGGAATAGAGGACCCCGGCGCAGAAAGCGTCTCCTGCTCCCACGGCGCCTACGATATAGCCCTTCGGGAGCGTGAGGGACGGCTCTTCAAAATACTCCCCGTCCTCATTCACGGCACATCCAAGCTCCGGCGCATGGATTACCACCCATTTCGCCACTCCGAACTTCTTCAAAATCCTGCAGATTTCCGGAAGCCGCTCCTTCTCAAGGCTCCCGTCCGCATCCCTCGGCTCGATTCCCGCAAGCATTCCTCCCTCTACCTCATTGACGATCAGATAATCCGTGTACTTCAGACAAGGCAGCACCAGCTGTTTCATCCGCTCCGCGCCCCTGGTGCTGGCCACATCCATGGCCGTTAAAATCCCCCGCTCCTTCACGTCATGAAGAAACCTGGCCATGACGGTGCCGTAGGTCTCGTCCGGCAGATCCATGCTGTCTAAAAGCGCGCCGTACCCCAGAAGCAGAAGCCGCGCGTCCAGCGTCTCAAGCTCCACATGCTCCGGCGAAAATAGGCGGCAGGCCCCCCGATCATGGAAAAAGGTCCTCTCTCCCGTGCTCTCTATGGTCATCACATCGGAAAAGGACGTGGCCGCTCCGGCCGCTTTCTGTATCCCCGACGCATCGATGCCGTGACCGGAAAGCTGCTCGATCACAAACGCCCCGTTGTCGTCGTCTCCCACCAGCCCCAGGCTTTTCACCGGAATGGCGGGATCCAGAAGCTTCACCCCGCAGGCCGTGTTGGCCGCACAGCCGCCGATCCCCCGGCTGATCCGGCTGATCTCCGCGATCATTCCCTTTTCCGGATACCCGTCTATCATCTTGATGGTGTCCACCACCAGCGTTCCCGCAACTGCAATTCCTTCCATATAATCTTCCTCCCCTGAAACAGCGTTCTCCGTTCTCAAATCTCAAACCGGCTTACATCTTCAGCTTCCCTGCCATCGCCATGAACTCCCGGTTGCTCCTGGTATGACGGAAAAGATCCAGCAACCGCTCCACGGCCTCGTCGGCCTTCAGGCCGCCGGTCGCCTTCCGCACGATCTCCACGGCAGCCTGCTCCTCCGGAGTCAGCAGCAGATCGTCCCTCCTGGTGCCGGATTTCAAAATGTCAATGGCCGGGAAGATCCGCTTCTCTGACAGCTTCCGGTTTAACATAAGCTCCATATTTCCGGTGCCCTTGAATTCTTCAAAGACCACGTCGTCCATCCGGCTTCCCGTTTCCACCAGGGCCGTGGCCAGAATGGTCAGGCTCCCGCCCTCCCTCATATTCCGGGCCGCGCCGAAAAACCGCTTGGGCATGTGGAGCGCCGCCGGATCCAGGCCGCCGGAGAGGGTCCGGCCGCTGGGGGCCACCGTCAGGTTGTAAGCCCTGGCCAGCCTGGTAATGCTGTCCAGAAGGATCATCACGTCCCGTCCGTGCTCCACCAGACGCTTGGCCCGCTCCAGGACCATCTCCGACACCCGCTTGTGGTGCTCCGGAAGCTCGTCAAAGGTGGAATAAATCACTTCCACGTTGGGCCCCTCGATGGATTCCTTGATATCTGTCACTTCCTCCGGCCGCTCGTCGATCAGAAGGACAATCAGATGCATGTCTCTGTGGTTCCTGGTCACCGCCTTTGCAATCTC
This sequence comes from uncultured Lachnospiraceae bacterium, assembly GCA_949740745.1. Taxonomy (GTDB): domain Bacteria; phylum Bacillota; class Clostridia; order Lachnospirales; family Lachnospiraceae; genus Lientehia. The sequence continues at coordinate 2,504 of CATJIW010000147.1, forward strand.
CTTCAAAAGGGTGGTCTTTCCGGCCTTGGGCTGGGAAGCGATCATACCTCTCTGCCCCTTTCCGATGGGAGAAAGCAGATCCACGATCCGCATGGATATGCTCCCGCCGCTCATCTCTAAATGGATCCGGTCATTGGGGAAGATCGGTGTCAGATCCTCGAAATTGGGACGCCGCTCCGCCACGCCCAGGGGCAGGCCGTTGATCTTCGACACGTACAAAAGCGCTGCAAATTTTTCCGCCGAGGTTTTCACCCGCTGGCTTCCGGTGACAATGTCTCCCGTCTTTAAATTAAACCGCCGGATCTGGGAAGGCGACACATAGACGTCGTTGTCCCCCGGCATGTAATTCTCGCACCGGATGAAGCCGAAGCCGTCCGGCATCACCTCCAGAATCCCGTGGGCCGGGATGCCGCTGTCCAGATTCTGAAGCTCCTCCGGATTGATATTGGGGGCCACGGATGGCTGCCTGGCCCCTCCCGCAGACACGGGCGCCGGTCCTTTTTGCCCGGCCGCAGGGACTGCCCCCCTGGAAACAGGCGCGCCGGAAAAGGCCGGCCTTCTCTGCACTCCCTCCTGAGGCGGGACGCTGCGCCTCTGACAGCCCTCCTGAGGCAGAGGGCTGCGTCTCTGATACCCCGGCGGCGCCTGATAAGCCGGCGCTTCCTGGGCCGTCTCCCCCGCTTCTTCAGAAGCCGCCCCCTCTCTGGCCTGCTTTTCCTCTATAATACTTTCGATCAGTTCTGCTTTCTTTTTTCCGGTAATGCTCCTGATCTCCAAATCCTTTGCGATCTGGCGCAGCTGTGCCAGCGAAAGGGTTTCCAGCTTTTCCCTCATAATGATTCCTTTTCCTTTCTCTCTTTCTGATGTTTCTGAAATACGGGATTTTTTAAGACTGCTGCCGTTGAAAACTGCAAATATAGAATTTCAGACTCAATGGGACTTACTATAGATTCAGTGTACCACAACCGGACAAACTTTACAACGTCGGATTTACCGGATCTGCCGCTTTGTCATCCCTTCTCTTTCAGAAACGGAATTCTCCCCCCATTGACATTCCATCCGTTTTGTTCTATTCTGTCTGAAGATGCCGCAAATCATTAAGGAAGGAACCACACCATGTCCATATACATCGACTCCCATCTGCACACCGGCTTTTCCGCCGACTCCGACACTGCCCCCGCGCTCCAGATCGAACGGGCCATTGCCCTGGGCATGCCGGCGCTTACCATCACCGATCATCAGGATTTCGACGGGCCTCCCGACGTCATGGACTTTACCTTTGACACGGACGCCTACTGGGACGCCCTGCTGCTTCTGAAGGAACAATACCGGGATCAAATCGACCTGCTAATCGGCGTGGAGCTGGGACTCCAGACAGACATTCCCACCGACCTGGCCTCCTACGCCGCCGCCAACCCCTTCGACCTTATCATCGGATCCACCCATTTCTGCGACGGCATGGACCCATATGATTCGATTTTTTTTGAGGGCCGCCCGGAAGAGGCCGCCTACCGCTCTTATTTTGAAGAGGAGCTGAAAAACCTCAAAGCCTACGACTGCTTTGACGTGGCCGGCCATCTGGACTTCGTGGTCCGCTACGGCCCCAATAAAAACACTTATTACAGCTATGAAAAATACCGGGATGTTTTTGATGAAATCCTGAAGGTGCTCATTGAAAAGGGGAAAGGGATCGAATGCAACACGGCCGGCTTCAAGGCCGGCCTCGGACATCCCCACCCTGCAGAAGCGATCCTGAAACGTTACCGGGAGCTGGGCGGAGAAATTCTCACCCTGGGCTCCGACGCCCACGTCCCCCGATACCTGGCTCATGGCTTCGATCAGATCGGCGGTCTTTTGAAGGCATGCGGCTTCCGGCACTACACGGTCTTCAAAAACAGAAAGCCGCAGTTCCTTCCATTGTAAAATATCAGGTATTGCCTGTGAGAAATCATTGTTTTTTTACCGCCTGCTCCGCCAGATATTTGATGGCAGAATGAGCGGCGACATTCCCTTCCCCCACGGCTTTCGCAAGCTGGTAGGGAATGCCCGTGCAGTCTCCGGCGGCGTAACAGCCCTTCACGTTGGTTTCCATCCTCCGGTTCACCGCCACGTGGCCGTCCTCCGCATCAAGGCCCCGGAGAAGGACTGCCGGAGAAACCGATTCCTTCAGGAAGAATACGCCGTCCACGGAAATTTCCGTTCCGTCCTTCAGGCAGATACCGCTCACCCTCTCTTCTCCCCGGATCTCTGCCACCGGCCCGGAAAGCAGCTCCCCATGACCGGCGGCAAAGCCGCTGCCTTTAAACAGGGGCCGATAGTAGACCTTCCCGGCAAGCTCCGCCAGATAAAAAGCCTCTTCTTCCATTTCGGCATTGTCACAGATAACCGCAATGGTTTTTCCCTTATACAAATTTCCGTCGCAGGTGGCGCAGTAGCTCACGCCCCGGCCCAGAAGCTCCCGCTCCCCCGGAATCGGCCGCACCGTCTCCACGCCCGTCGCAAGGATCACCGTCTTCGCATAAAACTCGTCCTGATCGGCCAAAAGGGCAAAATATTTTCCCATATTGTAAATGCCGGTGATCCGCTTCTCCGTGATTTCAATCCCGGCCTGAGAAAGCTGTCCCGTAAACATCTCATGGAGCGTCCGGCCGCCCACATCCGCAATTCCCGGATAATTGGAAATGCACTCGGAACGGCGCACCTTGTCGCTGAGAGCCGCCGTTCCGAAAAGATAATAGCTTTTATTCCTGATCTTCGCATTGAGCGCCGCCGAGATCCCCGCCGGGCCGCTTCCCACGATCGCAATGTCTGCCACGTTCATATTCTTTCTGCCTCCTGAAAACCATCTACAAAGTTACCCAAATCCGCCGGGACTGTCCTACAGCTCCCTTTTCCTCGCCACGCTGTTGGTGTCCAGCGAGTCCCGAAACACGAAAAACCGGTCATAAAGGAACTCCAGCACAAAATTGGCGATCATATTCAGCGCCGTCACCAGATATTCGTTCCAGAAAAGCCCCTCCGCCAGATAATTTCCCAAAAGAGTGGAAACCGGCGTAAACACACAGTAAAAGGCCGCCACCTTAAGCATCGCCGCCGGAATGTTGCTGGCCGACTGGAACGTATAACGCCTGTTCAGGGTAAAATTCCAGATCACGGAAAGAATCAGGGCAATCAGATAACAGGGCCAGTAGCTCCACCCGGAAAGCTCGTTAAGCAGCGTAAATGCGGCGATCTCGATAACTCCTGCCGAAATCGAAAACGCCAGAAATTTGAGAGAACGGAAAAGCTCTTTTTTACCATTGGTTTTCATACCGGTTCCTCCCTGCGCCTCGCCTTCCCAAGCAGGCGGTAATTCTTTTTATTTGCGGCATACAGCCGTTTGAACACCGGATAATGCCGGTCATAGACGGCATGCGCCTCCTTCTCCGGCGAATACCGCTCCTTCACCGTGATAAAGTCCCCCGCTTCCTCCAGGCCGGGAATCAGCCCCAGGCCCACGCCGGTCACGGCCGCCGCTCCCACGGCTCCCACATTCTGCGGGCTTTCCACCACCTCCACGACTCTTCCCGTCATGTCGGAAAGCATCTGGGCCGTCACCGGAGAAAGGGCCCCTCCTCCGACAAACCGGATCACCCCGGCCGTCTTCAGCTTCCTGTCCTGACATTCTAACATCCACCGCAGGTGATAGCAGATCCCCTCCAGCACCGCCCGGATCAGCTCGCTCTTTCCCGTCTCCAGACGGATCCCGAAAAACATACCGGCCGCATCCGGATCCTCGAAGGGACAGCGGTTCCCGTGGAGCCAGGGGGTGAAAATCACTCCGCCCGAGCCTGCCGGGACCTTCGCCACCGTTTCCGTCAGGTAATCGTACAGGCTCCTGTATGCCGCCTCGGTCCCTTCCGTCACCTGCTTCTTCTCCAGGTAGATCCCGATCTCGTCCAGGGCCAGATGGTCCTTCACCCATTCCAGGCATTTCCCCGCCGTCTCCATCTCCGCAAAGTAATTGTACGTCCCGCTCCTGGCGCCCACGATGGCGGCGATCATGGCCGACACGTCCACCATCTGCCTGTCCGTGACCGTGGTCACCCAGCCGGAGGGCCCGCAGTAAATATGCGTGTCCCCCACACGGACGCACCCGGCTCCCACGCCGATCAGGGACGCGTCTCCTCCTCCTCCGAACACCGGGATCCCTTCCGGAAGCCCAAGCTCCGCTCCCGCCCCCTTCAAAAGACGGCCCGCCTCCTCCTGGGACCTTATGATCCGGGGCAGATGGGACTCTCGGATACCGAACATCCGGCAAAGCTCCCGGCTCCACCCTTCCTTTCCCTTCCTGGTATCATAGAGAAGCGTCGCATAGGCGGAATCCTCCGTCATAACGAACTCTCCTGTCAGCCGGCAGATCAGATATTCCTTCACGTCCAGCCATTTGTATGCCCTGGCAAAGTTCTCCGGCTCATGGGCCTCCAGCCATTTGTATTTCCACATGGGGTCCTTGACGCTGGTGGAAACGGCGCCCGTGATCCGAAGGCTTTTGATAAGCTTCCTCACATTGGCCCCTGCGATTTTAAGGCCGTGGGCAATCCCCCTTCTGACCTCCTCCACCGCCCGCTGGTCCATGTAGCTCATGGGCCGGTGGACCGGAACACCCTCCTGATCCACCAGCACCAGCCCCTGCATCTGGGAGCAGAAGGAAATCCCGGCAACCTCCTCCGGCCGCACCCTTGTTTTGGCAAACAGCTCCCTGGTGGTCGCACACATGGCTTCCCACCACTCTTCGCCGTCCTGCTCTGCTCCGCCGTTTTCCAGGATATAAAGGCTGTAGCCTCTGCTCGCCCCGGCCAGAAGCCGTATCCGCTCCTCAATGGAAAACAGGCAGGTCTTCACCCCCGTCGTCCCGATATCATAGGCAAGTACGTACGCCATATCATTCCCCTTATTGTTGATTTCTATTTTTCTTTTTGGAATACTTCTTCCGGTAGATCAGTCTCTGCAGGCGGGCGTCAGCCTCCCCCAGGGGCAGGCAGGCTTCCTCCCGCTCATTCCACGCTTTGGCCAAAAGCCCGGCCTCACATCCCTTTCTCAGGATCATTCTTACCGCCGCCACGTCATCGGCCGTCTTTCCCGTGCAGAGGGCCCCCCGTCCCCGGATCAAAACCGCATTTCTTCCTTTCAGCGCTTTTTTCACCTTCTCCGGGGATGCCCCTGAAAAACGCACGCTGATTCCGGCAATCTGCGCCAGATCGTCCAGATAGGGAAGCAGGGCGTCCCCCAGGCTGCAGAAAGCCGTGACCGCAGGAGACGTTTCTGCCGCAATATAACAGGCATCACTGTTTCTGTAAATCTCTCCGTGAATGGCCGCTTCCAGCGGAAGCTCCTCCGGACGTTTCCCCAGGTCATAAACCTTCCGATCCCCGTTGAAAAGGAGGCAGAACCGATTTCCCTTTCTCCGGCTTTTTCCCAGCCCCGAAAATTCCTGCGCCTGGGACGGGGCAAACGCATGTCCTTCCGGCCCGCACTCCCCGAAAAACCCGGAAAGCCACTCCCCGCAGGCCCGCTCCAGCTCCTTCGCCACCAGAAACGCCTCCCCACAGTCCTTTCCCATGCAGAGGGCCCCATGGTTTCTGAGAAGCACCGCCGAAGCCTCCGGATACCATTCCAACTGATCCGCCACGGCCCGTCTGAGCCTTTTCGTGGACGGAAGCCCGTACTCTGCGCAGGGGACCAAATTCCCCAGGGCGGGGAATTCCCCTCCCGTTTCCAAAAGCTCCCCCAGGATCCCATAGACAGAAGCCTGATCCTGATGGGTATGGATCACGAAATCCACCTCCGGCCGCAGCCGGTAGGCGTCAGCATGGATCCCTTTCTCGCTGGAAGGCTTCCGCTCCCCCTCCCAGGCACAGTCCGAAATCCGTACCGTCACCAAATCCTCCGGCTCTATGGCATCATAATCCAGCCCGCTGGGTGTGACCACAAACTGTTCGTCCGAAATCCGGGCGCTCAGATTCCCCCAGGTCCTGGCTGTCAGCCCCTCCCGTTTTAAACGCCGTCCCGCCTCCGCAACCAGTTTCCTCGCTTCCTTTTCCGAATAAGCCATTCTATCTGCCTCCCATTACGCTGCTTTTCCCTGCAGTCCCGCTCCCCGCATCGTACCATGCTCTTCCGGCAGCTGCGAAGCCTGCATCAGCAGAATATTCTGATATAAGCGCCGGGGCTTCCTTCTTATTTTAAGTCTTTTTTGTCGATCCTCCCGCAGCCCGCAAACACCCGCTCAAACCGGGCCAGCACGTCGTCGATCATTTCCTCCGTGTAAGCTGCGCTGGTATAAAGCCTGGAGCCTGCCAGAGTCACGACTCCCTCTGCCATATAAGCGGCTCCCATATGCTCCATCTCCTTCTGGCGGATCCCCGTCTCCTTAAGCACCTTCGGAACCGTCCAGAGCCGTTTCCAGTCCACTGTGAAATGCATGGTTCCCACGCTGTCCAGATGACAGATAGAACCCTGATTAAAGGCCACAAAGGGCAGTTCGTACCGTTTGATCAGCTTTTTCAGCCCCTCCGTCAGCCGGTCGCCCATGCGGCCCGCCTTCTCGCAGGCATTGGTCCGCTCGATCTCGCAAAGGGTATAATACCCGGCCACGCAGGAAATGGGCGTCGCCGCCATGGTTCCGCCGCACATGGCCTTCTTCACCTTCTTCCCGGAGGAATCCAGGCCCGCTCCCAGATGGGCCATGCAGTCCCCGTGGCCGCCCACGCCGCCGGCCCCCGGATAGCCGCCGGCCACGATCTTTCCGAACACGGTCAGATCCGGATCCACGCCGAAATAGCTCTGAGCCCCGCCCGGCCCGATCCGAAAACCCGTCACCACCTCATCAAAGATCACCAGTGCGCCGTACTTGCGGGCCAGCCATACGGCCCCCTCGATAAATTTTTTCGACAGGGGCCTGGTGCCGCTCTCCGGCCCCATGGGCTCCAGATAAACGGCCGCCGTCCCTCCCGTGAGCCGGTTCCTCTGGAGCTTTTTCTCCAGGTCCTCCAGGTCGTTGGGGAAAAATTCATCCGTATGCTTAAACACAAAGCCGGGCACCCCTTTGGACATAAGCCCCTTCGTTCCGGGCACCCGCATGCCGTAGGCGAGCTGATCCGACCAGCCGTGATACGCCCCGCCCATTTTCAGAATGTTCTTCTTCCCCGTTTTCAGCCTGGCGATCCTGGCGGCGCACATGCATGCCTCTGTGCCGGATCCAAGCATCCGGAATTTTTCCACGGAAGGGACCATCTCCGAAATCTTCTTCGCCAGCTTATACTCATATTCATGGAACAGCCCCGTGGAAGGGCCGCAGGTGTTCAGAAGCTCCACGACCCTGTCCCGCACCTCCGGGACATTGCTTCCCAGGATCGTCGGCCCTCCCGCCTGTAAAAGGTCATAGTACCAGTTTCCGTCGATGTCATAAAGCTTCGCTCCCTCTGCCCGCTCAATCACGATGGGAAAGGGATAATTAAAGGCCAGGTTATGCTGCACGCCTCCGGGGATCACCGTCTTCGCTTCTTCGATCATCGCCTTCGACTTCACGCACCGTTTCTCAAAATAATCCTCCACATACCCCTTCAGCCGGTCCCTTTTTACAGAATAGACCGGCTTCCTGATCAACTCGTCCAGTTCCTTCGTCACGGCCTCCGCATCCAGATACCGGTCGATCGCAAATCTATCATACGCCATAGCACGCCCTCCTGTCACTGATCCTTGAACCCTGTTCACATCCTGCCCCTATTCTACCACCGCCCGGAGGATGCTGTCAAACCGTAAACGCCCCAAAAGCCGGGCCGTCCGGATCTGTTTGCCGGAAACTGTTTCTTCTTTCCAGTCATACAGCTTCCAGACTCCCGTCTTCATATCACTGCTCCAGTCAACATACAGAAAGCCGGTCTTTAACCAGATCCCCGGCCCCAGTCTGGTATACTCCTCCAGATTTGTTGTTTTCCCCATTTCAGGTCTGCCAGCCAATAGAAATTCCCACGGTTTTCCTCCAGCGATTCCCGTCTTATCTTTTTTACAATGCCAACACTGAAAAAAGCCCAATTCTTTTTTTAGAACCAGACTTTTTCAGTGCCCTTGTGGTTACTGTATTTAAGCTGTTTATTGTATTTCATCTGTTAAGTGAATAGAAAAAGAGACCTGACTTGTGATAAAATGACAAAGAGCCGAACTATTTTACACTCCCCCCAAAGCCGCATAATCTTTCATTTTTTGTTCAAAATATTGACATAGATCCGGTTTTTCCAACTGTCTATTCAACTCCGCAAGCACTGAATCAAATCTATGTATGTCTGCTTCATCTGATAACATCTTTAAATCGGTTTCCATAGCTATACTCTTTCCAAAAAGAAGATCCTGATATTTTTGGTAAAAAAAGTACGTTCAACTGACAGATACTCTCATCAATACCTTCCAAATCAAATATAACATTCAAAAATTCAGACGGTACTACGTTTTCCATCAGTTCCCTTAATTCCTCTTTCTTATTTAGGGAATCTCGATAAGACGACATGTTTAAAAACGGATTCCCAAAATTAAATTGTTGTTCAACCTCTGTTAATATATACTCCCCCAGTGGAAACACTAATCCATTTTCTATATAAAAGCTTTTTCCCTCTTTCCCATAAACCAATGCATTGGATAATTCTTCATCCGAATAAATGGCAGCGGCTACTTTCATTGCATCTTCTTTGTGCCTACTTTTAACTCCGATTCCCGTCTTATATCCATTTCCTTTAAACTTCAGATTAAATTCCGGAAATTCCACTGCCTGCAACTGAATGCCTGCAGGTATAGAAAAAGTATTTCTAACTAAATTCTCAGCAGCATCTTCACTATAAGAATATCCAGCTACAGTTATCAGAAAATTTCCCTGACTTATAGATTCAGAATAACCACTGTGTGCAATAAGACCTTGATCTGCCCATGAATTTAACAATCGTATATGTTCCACTCCAACTTCGCTGTGAATCATACTTTCGGCTCTCCACTTTCCAGATTCTTTACTGAAATAAATGGACTCACACGGACTTGTCTCATATTTCCCCCATAAAAAATACTGCCATAAAGTAGATACAACAAATGTATCATTTTTTACACTTTTCTCCCCTTCTAAAGCTTCATATAAATACTCCTCAAGTCCAGAAAACTGAACTTGCGATAAATCAACCCCATATTTTTTTGCGAAATCCACATTAAAGACGGCATAATAATTTAAATCAAAAACAGGAATTGGTATTCCATAAGTCGCACCCTTATATTTCACAGCATCCCAAACAATTGAAGGATATATGGTTTTTAATCCTTTCCCTGTTTCATTATTTTTCAAAAAATCGTCTAAAGGAACCAGCAATTGTCTGTCCGCCATCATTTTATACATATCATAACAATTTTGTATCCCCGGACAACTGATAATGTCAAAATCCCCTTTTTCTATTTCCTCTATATAAGTATTAATGTATGTCTTATAATCCCCCTCGAACGCCACAGGAATATTCACAAATTGAATTTGATAAGGTAAATTTTTTTTCCGTAAAGTATCATTTAATGCATCAAAGTAAACTTGATGATCCCCTTTTATATTAAATAAGGCCCAAGTCAAAGTCATCGGTTTTAATCCACAACCAGACAAAAAAACAGGTGAACAACTATCATCCCTAAAAATATAATTTTTTTCTTCATGTTTTTCTCCCCTCAGTATAAAAGCCATGCCAAAAACCACATGTTCTCTAAATATCAAATTCCATTAATCATATCGTAATACCATCCAATTGCTCATCCCTGCAAGAAAATCATCTTCTCTTATCATTGCTAAATTGAATTGTTCATCTATTAAATCATCCCCGCCATATCGTCCAACCAGCAGACCATTTTTCATGGCAAGCACCTCAAAATATGCCGATTCCTTTCCTTCCCTTATCAAAATGGATTCTCCATTATCTAAATATTGATAAGTTTTATAAAAAATTTCTCCTTCATGTTCTTCAAACTGTGTCATTATCTTCATTTCTGAATTCCAAAAAAGCTTTGCCCCCCGTTCCTTGTCCGACATGATCTCTTTCCATTTACCAGATACTACATCTAATTCTATTATTTTGTAGATATCATTTTCCCAAACAACACATGCTAATATATTATCAAACATACTTGCAGAATGTATCACGTTCATATCCTTTAAGGGTTCTATGACCTCTTTCGATTCTAAATCTATAGTTTTCAAGATATATTTATCTTCCACCTGTTCCCGATAAACCACTATATTTTCATATCTCCCACACAAATTATACCTTCCATTTTCTATTTCCGGACAGAGAATTTCTGTCTCCCCTGTATCAAAATGGTATTGGTAAACTGTATTCGTCCATACGTCATCATCCCGTGCCCCCGATCCCTGATCAAAGGAAATATCAAAGGTAACCAATACACATGAATGATCGAAAAATATTGCATTTGTCGGTTCTATTTCATACGGAAAATCTCCTATTTTTTTTTCATTTTGTCCATTCAAATCACAACTATAAAAAGTATGGCCGCTCTTTTTAGAGGGTAGCAAATAATACCATTGGTTTTCCAATCGTCCTATTATATCCGCAGAGTTTAAATATACTGCCATACATTCCATATTATTGTGAAGGCAATTTGCTTTATCACACAATGGCATATAATTTTGGATGAAAAACTTCAGGGGCAGACAGGACTCATGTGAGCCATATCTGCCCCTGTTTAAGGCTATCTGTTTCCCTTTTTATTTTAGGGAGACAGCGCTTTAAAAAGAGGACTCGTCACAAAAACGCCCGGCCATTACACGCAACCTCTTTCCACCTTATGACATTCAGCACCCCAACAGTTCCAGAGTACAGATCCTGGCAATGGACTGGCGGATCCTGGCCTGAAGCGGCAGAACCGAAGCAGGCGATACGGACAACTCGTCAATCCCAATGACCAGAAACGTTTCCAATAAGGACAGATTCGCCCCCAGCTCCCCGCAGATGCCAATCCAGATGCCCGCCTTATGCGCAGCGTCCGCAGCAAACTTCAATGCCCGCAGGACCGCCGGATGACGGGGATCAAAAAACTTTCCAAGGTCGTTTGCCTGCCGGTCGCAAGCCAGCGTATACTGGGTCAGGTCATTGGTCCCGACGGAGAAAAAGTTGACCTCCCTTGCCAATTCCTCCGCCACCAGGACGGAGGCCGGCGTCTCGATCATAATGCCGATCTCCGTATCCTTCCGGTAAGGGATGCCCTCTGCATCCAGTTCAGCCATTACTTTCTGACATGCCCGTTTACATTCTTTTACTTCCCACACAGAGGTGATCATCGGGAACATAATTGCAACTTTCCCATAAGCGGA
>CATJIW010000148.1 GCA_949740745.1 uncultured Lachnospiraceae bacterium
CCGAAGCCGCCTGCCCGGCTCCCGAACGGGACACCAGAAGAATTCCCGCCACGCCTGCCAGCAGGCTGCACAGCACATGGGCCGTCATCCTGGCCCGAAATACCTGCACCCCCATCATGGCCGCCGCCTCTTCACTGGCTCCCACCGCATAGAGACATCGGAAGGCCGGCCGCCGCCTTGTCAGATATCCAAAAACAATAAAAACCAAGACCAGGCAGATCAACTGCATGTCCACCTTTCCGAACAGGGAAAAATTCCCAAAAGCCATCAGTGCCCCGCTCACATGCCCCGGTTTATAAGTATTACCTTTTGTCAGAAGAAGATTCACCCCATTCAGCCCCAGCTGCATGGCGATCGTCGTGATCCATGGATGGATCCTTGCCTTCGTAATTAACAGGGCATTAACGCTTCCCACGACGGCCGCCAGAAGCAGCGGCACAACAAATGCCAGTATCACCGAATAATTGGAACAATACAGGCATACCAGCCCGCAGAGAGGAAACAGCGTGCTGATACTGAGGTCAATGGTCCCCGAAATAATCGTCAGAGAGATTCCACATGCCAAAAGCCCCCGGACCGCCGCCTGCCTCCCCACGTTGGTAATGTTGTCAATGGACAAAAACACTCTGCCGTTCACGATAATCCCGATCAGGATCACAAGGAGAAGCCCTGCGGCCGCCCCGTTTTTTCTTACATTTCTGTCCAGCCAGGAAATGACTCCGTTCTTTTTTGTCTCCATATGATTTCCTCCTATCTTCTGCCCATATGGGTCTGAAGGAACACCGCCCCTATAATCAGAAACGCTTTGATCACATATGCCAGCGCATAATAAATGTTGTTCATGTTGACCATCATATTAATAAGCTGAAGCAAAAGCGCTGCAAAGAAGGTTCCGACCAAATCCGGTTTTCCGCCGCTCATGGGAGTCCCCCCCACTACCGTAGCTGCAATCGCATCAAATTCCCTCGTAAGTCCCACATTTGCGGCATCAGCCAGGGATACCATAACACATTGCTCCACTCCGGCAATTACCGCCATGGCCCCGCTGATCATATACACCAGGATCAGAACCTTATGTACCTTCACTCCGGAAATCTCGGCCGCCTTCGGATTGTCTCCTACCGCTTCAACATAAGCCCCGTATCTGGTCTTCTCTATGACAAAGTACATAACCGCCAGTCCCATCAACACAATAATCAGATGAATGGGAATCACGCCCGCCACTTTATAATAGGACAGTTCAGACAGGAGGTCATTTTTGTACCCCACCAATGCGCCCCCGCTTAAGCCCTTTGCCATCCCCCGCAGCATATAGAGCATGGCCATGGTAATGATCATGGACTGCACATGGAATTTTGCCACCAGCACGCCGCAGAACCAGCCGAAAAACATACCGGCCGCAAGGGCAAGCGCCAGGGCGAGAAATCCATTCCATCCTCTCCCTGCGCCCATGGCAAAAATAACGGCCGCAAGAGCCATGCCGGAGCCTGCCGAAATATCAATATTCCCCGTGGCAATCACCAGCGTCATGCCAAAACCAGTCAGAATGATCGGGAAACTCTGGACAAACATATTCTGCACCGTGACCAGGCGTACAAAATTAGGCGTCATAATGCAATTGTAAGTAAATAACAAAAAAAAGAAAATCATTGCTCCGTATTTCCAAATAAACAGACGGATATCCGTATTTTTTGCTTTAAGCATCTTGTCCTCCTTCCACTCTGCCGTCCTGCGCCGCCCCTTTCCCGAAGGTCCGGCCTCCGGAAGCGATCATGGCCAAAATCGCACCCTCCGCAATGTCGTTCCCCGCCAGTTCGCCCGCCGTCCTTCCGTCGCTCAAAACAATGACCCGGTCACAATTTCTCACCAGTTCCGACAGCTCCGAAGAAATATAGATGATGCTGATTCCCGCTTCTGCAAACTCAAGTACCAGCTTTTCAATTTCCTGCTTCGCACCCACGTCAATTCCTCTCGTCGGCTCATCCAGGATCATTAAATCCGGCCGGGTCGCCAGCCATCTGGCCAATATGGCTTTCTGCTGATTTCCTCCGGAAAGCAAACGGATCTTTTGATCCAGGCCCGGCGTCTTAATCCGAAGCCGTTCCACATACCGTTCCACCAGCCCGTTTCTTTTCTTCCTGTCGATAACCAGTCCCTTTGAAAGCCGTTTCAGGGAAGAAAGTGCCACATTGTCACGGACGGACATATCCGGGATAATCCCCTCCTCTCTCCGATTCTCCGTACAAAACGCCATTCCCATCCGAATCGCTTTCTCCGGAGAGTGTTTCCGAATTTCTCTTCCTTTATAATAAAAGGTCCCTCCTTCCGGCCGGGCGCATCCGAAAAGCAGCTGCGCCGTTTCGGACCGGCCGGAACCAAGCAGCCCGGTCAGTCCCAAAACCTCCCCCTTCCGCACCTCAAAGCTCACGTCCCGTACTCTGGGGAAGCAGGAGAGATGCTCCGCCTTCAAAAGAATTTCCGCCGTTTCTTCTTTCTCTTTGCGATTGCGGACGCCTTCTTCCACTTGCCGCCCTACCATCTGTGTGACCAGCCCCTCTCTGGTCAATTCTCCTGTCCGGTAAGTGCCGATGTATTTTCCGTCCCGCAGAATCGTGACCGCATCGCTGATCTCAAACACCTCGTCCAGCCGATGGGAAATAAAAAGAATTCCGATCCCCTTATCCTTTAACCGCCGCATGATTCCAAATAGATGCTTCACTTCCGTTCCGTCCAGGGACGAAGTCGGTTCGTCCAGAACCAAAATCCTGCATTCCCGGTTCACCGCCCTGGCAATGGACACCATCTGCTGCGCCGCCGTCCCAAGCGTCCCAAGCTGCAGCCTCACGTCAAGTTCCAGTCCGATATTTTCCAGCAGCGTTTCTGCAGCCTGGTACATTTTTTTCCGGTCGATGCTTCCAGTCGGGCCGCAGGGATACGCTCCCAGAAAAATATTCTCCGCCACGTCCAGATACGGGATCAGATTTAACTCCTGAAATACGGCGCTGACTCCGGCCTCCGCGGCCTGCCGCACTCCGTTTATATGGACGGGATTTCCGTCAATCCGGATTTCTCCCTCATCCTCCTTGTATACCCCGGTCAAAATCTTGATCAGCGTAGATTTCCCTGCGCCGTTTTCCCCCATCAGCGCATGGATTTCTCCTTCCCGCACCTGAAGCCGCGCCCCGTCCAGCGCCTTTACGCCAGGGAACGACTTTTTTATCTGTTTCATCTCCAGAACATAACCCATGGATTCTCCGGCCTCCTTTATCTGAATTTCCTGTTGTTTTCGTTTCTGCTGCGCAAAAGCCCGCGCCCCAGCTGCAGCAATCTGCTTTTGAGAACGCGGGCCTTCGTTTTCAAGCCGCCTTAAAATCTGAACATTTTCTGTCAGAAGCCTTCCTGATCGTACAGGGCTTCCGCATTTTCAAGAGTAACCGTATTCATCGGAACCAGGTACGTCTCCTCCAGCGTCTCCCCTGCAAAATACTTGTCGATCGTGCGGAACAACAAATCGCCGCCTCTGGGGGTACAGGTGATCGCCGCCGTAATCTCGCCTGCGATAATAGAATCCAGAGTCGCATAGGAGCAGTCCACCGTAACAACGCCGATTTCTTCCGTGGGTTTTAAGCCGACCTGCTTTAATCCCAGGATCGCGCCCGGCGTCATTCCGTCAGAATGGGAATAAACGACGTCTATATCTGTTGTCTGGCATACGTTCTGCACCACGTTCTGAGCCTTTGCCGCATCCCAGTCGCCGCTCTGCGACACGATGGTAATATTGTCATACTCTGCCATGTAATCGGCAAATCCGTTATGCCGGTTCTGAGCGTCTGTCCGGCCCATCGTACCGGTAATCTCAAGAACCGTCAGCGCCTCTTCTTTTCCATAGGTATTAATCACCCATTCCGCAGCCGCCTGGCCCTGTGCGTATTGATCCGAACGGATAGTCGTGATAAAGTCCTCGCCCCAGGTTCCGCCCGTGTACTGCGTATCCATGTCTACAACCGGGATCCCCGCCGCCTTGCAGGCGTCAAAAGCCGGTTTTGCCGCCTCTGCATCAACCGGAACAATCACGATCAGGTCGCAGCCCTGAGCGATCAGGTCCTCTACGTCAGCGATCTCCTTTTCCACGTCGTCCTCGGCATTTGTCATGATCAGCTCATACCCATACTCTGCAGCCTTCGCCTCGATGTCTTCAACCTCTGCCACCCGCCAGTCGCCCGCATAGGAGCATTCGGCAAAACCAATTTTTTTCTTTCCGGCGCCTTCTGCCGCTTTTGTCTCCGCATCTTCTGCGGCCTGGGTTTCTGTTTTTGTCCCGGTCTTTTCCTCTGTCACCTTCTCTGTCTCCGGAGCCTTCATTTCACCGGAGCCTCCTCCACAGGCCGAGAGCGACAGCAGCATGACCCCGGCCAGCAGTCCTGCCAAAAAGTTTTTTTCCATGAATTTTCTCATAGTTCCTCTCCTTTCGCAATCATATCTGTTTTTCGGTTCCCTGTTTTGTATTTTCATCATACAAAATTATTTAACCGAAGTAATTAAACTTTTTTTAGTTCAATTGTATTATTTTTTGCAATAAGCTTTCAGCGCCTTCGCCACGGCCTCCGGGTCCTCAGCTCTATAAAGAGCACTTCCAACTACCACCCAGTCCGGCCCGGCTTCGGCAATGACTGACATCTGGTCTGCGGTGATCCCTCCCGAAATCCCGGCCTTTGCACGGCTCACATGATTCCGAAGCACTTGAAGCGCCTCCAACGGCGCACTGACACCCTCCAGCATATCATGTGCGGTATGTACCAGAATATAATCAAAGCCCATATCCTCCAGCTCCCGTGCCCGGCCGGCCAGGTCGGAAACGCCTATCATATCAGCCATGGCCTCTTTTCCTCGCTCATGGGCCGCACGCACCACCCCGCGGCAGGTCTCGTCGTTCGTCATTCCAATCGTGGTCACAATATCCGCTCCCGCATCATATGCGGCGCTCGAAATATCATAGCCGCCGTCTACCAGCTTGGCATCGGAAAGAATCTTTAAATGAGGATATCTTTTTTTCATTTCCGTAAGGGCCCGGAAGCCTTCACACAGTCCCAGAAACGATCCCACCTCCACAATGTCCACATAAGGATGGATTTTCTCCATCAACGCCAACGCCTCTCCCAGTGTCCCACAGTCAATTGCCGCCTGTAATTTCATCTCTGTTCTCCTTTCATCAATGGCCAACTTCAGGCAATTGCGAAATGCAAAATTACCAGAATATTCTGGCAGTAAGGCCGTCCAAAGCCTGCTGCAAAGCAGAATTTCATCGTAATGGTTATTTAGAAAATTCTCCCCAGCATTCTTCCAGCGCCTGCGCCAGCCTCCGGAACCTCGTCAGCTTTTTTCTGTAAACCTTTGTATACTCGGGCCTCGGAATAACGACCAATACGTTTTCCTCTCCCGCCATCTGCTCCACTGCCGCATAAATATCCGGATACAACCCTGCGGCCGCAGCCGCAGCGATCGCCGCTCCCCTGGCGCCCGTCTCTCCTCCGGGAATCACTTCCATGGAAATCCCGAAAGCATCTGCAAACATCTGTACCCAGACAGGCGAATGAACTGCTCCTCCGGCCAGACGAATCCCCGGGAGGCGTTCCCGCTTCGCAAACATGGCTTCCATCTGAAGGACGTGGCCAAACACCACGCCCTCATAGACGGCCCGAAGCATATGCGCCCTTGTATGTTCCGGACGAAGCCCGATCCAGGTCCCGGCTGCCCGGCCGTTGTCCCGGCTGCCTCGAAGATACGGCAGAAAGACCAGCTCACTTTCCTGCGGCGGCACCTGTTCCACCTCTTCATTGACCCTTTGATAAAGCTCTTCCCTGCCAGTTCCGTCTTCGTTTGATAATAATTTTTCTTCGTCTGCATAAAGCACGGAAAGCACCCATTCCAGAGTTCCTGAAGAAGAAGGGTAGCCTTCCTCCAGCAAAAATTTACCCGGAAATGCGAACAATTCATTATATCTGACCGTACCGTCTAAAACGGGCTTCTCAGAAACATACCCGTTGATCCCGTGTGTCCCCGTGATAAGAAAGCAGCGCTCCGAATCCGTAATCCCCATTGCCAGGGCCGCGGCCGACACATCATGAAGTCCGCCGGAGACCGGCGTTCCCGGAATACATCCGCAGCTTTCGGCTGCCGCCTCCGTCACAGTGCCGCATACCTCGATATCCCAGCAAGAAGGGCCGAATTTATCTGCCATTTCCGGAATCCCAAAACATTCCGCAAGCATCGGGTCAAAGGCCTTCGTCCGCATGTTCATCAGCCCGCTGGCAGACAGACAGCCATAGCCTGAGACTGCATTTCCCGTCAGCTTATACACAAGATAATCATTCATGGCAAACAGCCGGTGGATCCGAAAATAATTCTCCGGCTCATTCTCCTTCAGCCAGGCAAGAATCGCATTCGTATGCCCCGGAAAGGTCTCCCGATAAATATAAGGATAAAGACGTTTTCCCGTCCCATCCTGTTTCCACCGCTCTGCCTGTGAATATGCACGGCGGTCAGCAGAAGAAATTGCGTTGCGTACAGGCTTTCCCCCGGCATCTACTCCATAAAAGCCGCTTCCCTGCCCGGCGATGCCGACCGCCACAATTTCCTCCGGAGCAATCCCCGTTTTTTGCAGCGCCTCCTTCATGCAAAAGCAATTCGCCCTCCAAAGCTCTTCCAGATCATATTCCAGCCAGCCCGGCTGCGGTTCCAGTGCCCGGTTATGCCGGCGTACCGTCCCTGCCTGTTTTCCCTTCCGGTCAAACACAGCAGCTTTGATATACGTGCCGCCATTGTCGATACTCAACAGGTATTGTTTCATTCCCGTCCTCCTGCCAGTCTTTTTCTATATTGATTATACAACAGCAGCTTTATTCAAAAATTAAACTATTTTTGTCTTTAATATACCATTTTTGAGCCGGCGGGCTGCATGACAGCACTTTCGTTCTGTCCCCTGTACAAAAAAATTCCGAAGACGCCGTTTAACGCCTCCGGAATTTTTCTTTTATAATCCGTTCCGTATTTTCCAAAACTCTGTCAAGCCTTTCTCTGTCGCCGTCCGCCGCCTGTAAAAGCCAGTCATATTCGTCGTAAAGTCCCGTGACATGAGGCACCGTGACGGCCCCGGCATCGCTTCCCAGGGCCACATGGACCCCCAGGGCAAGAGCCTTCCTTACATTGGCAAGCTGACTCTCCGTGATCGCCTTCACCGACGCCTCGTCAAACATGCCCCTCCCGGCCAGGTTCCCCACCGGTGAAACCGTAGGCGTCCAGACCGTCCCCCGTTCCGCCAGAAGGGAAAGCTCCTCTCCCGTCATATAAAAGCCGTGCTCGATGCTGTCTGCGCCGCTTACAATGGCCCCGTATACCGTCTCCCTGCCGTTCACATGAACCATGACGACAAAGCCTTCCTCGTGGCAGATACGCACCAGCTCCTTTATTTCAGAAAAAGCCAACGCCGGCCCGGTAATGGTTCCGTAAGCATTAAAATCCAGAAGCCCGGAAAGCATGATCTTAATAAAGTCTGCGCCCTTTCTGCCCGCATCCTCCACCAGACCGGCAAAATCCGTCAAATTCTCGTATGCAAGCCCCACTATTCCGCCATAATGGCCTTTTTTATGGATCGCAAACACCGGAGAACGGTAATCGATCCCATACTCCTCCGCAATTTCCGCCGCAAAGGAAGAAACGCCCAGATAGTCTCCCCCTTCCCTGAAAAAGGTGATCCCCGCCTTCTGGTAGGCCAGAAAGAGACTTCGCACCGCCTCCCGGTCCACCCCGTTTTTATGGCGGGCCACGGCCGCCTTATAATTAACCCCGTTCATGAATACATGCCCGTGGCATTCTCCGAACATCCCGTCCTCCTTTTTCACTCTATTTCGTACCGAAAATCCGGTCGCCCGCATCCCCCAGGCCGGGACAGATGTAAGCGTGCTCGTTAAGCTCCCGGTCCACATGGCCGCAGTAGATCTCCACGTCTGGATGAGCCTCTGTAAGCTTCCGGATCCCTTCGGGCGCCGCAATGATGCAGAGGAACTTGATCTGCTTCCCGCCCCTCTCCTTAATATAATCAATGGCGGACACGGCAGAGCCGCCCGTGGCCAGCATAGGATCCACCACCGTAATCAGACGCTGTCCGATCTCTTCCGGAAGCTTGCAGTAATACTCCGTCGGCTCGTGCGTTTCCGGATCCCGGTACAGGCCGATATGCCCCACCTTTGCAGAAGGCACCAAAGTCATGATTCCGTTCACCATGCCGAGGCCCGCCCGGAGGATCGGCACCACTGCCAGCTTCTTACCGGAAATCATCGGCGTTTTACAGGTCTCAATCGGAGTCTTCACCTCCACGTCCTCCAGAGGAAGGTCCCGGAAGGCCTCGTACCCCATCAGCACTGCAATTTCCTCCACCAGCTTGCGGAATTCATTGGTTCCCGTCCGCTCGTCCCGAAGCATGGAGATCTTGTGCTGAATCAGCGGATGCTCCATAATAAATACCTTTTCTCCCAATGCACTCTCTTTCATATGTACCCCTTTCCGGCCTCTGCCTGAAGTATTTTCTCAGTCTGCTTTATTCCTGTCTGTTTTTCTATCTGCTTTATCTGTCTGACTGCTTTACATCTGCTTTTTCACGATTCCGTACTCGTCGTCCAGCCGGAAATACGGACAGTCCGGGAAGCCGCCGGAGAGAAATCTCCCCAGCTCGTCCTCGTCCAGATCTGCCTCACAGACATAATATTCATAATCCTCGTCGTACACGTAATTAACGCAGCAGTCACAATTTCCCGTCTGCTTCACCCCGCTGCCCTCCTAAAGCCGGCCCTGTTTCCCCGCCAGCCTTTTTATTTCCTCCAGCCACAGACGGCCGCAGGCGTCGCTGGGCATCCGCAGATCGCCTCTGGGCGAAACCGCCACGCTTCCCACCTTGGGCCCGTCGGGCAGGCAGGAACGCTTGAACTGCTGAGAAAAGAATCTGCGGTAAAAGGTCTCCAGCCATTTTAAAATAGTTTTCCCGTCATACAGGCCGTCAAAGGCCTTTTCAGCCAGCCGGAAAATCTTCGCCGGCCGGTAACCGAACCGGAGAATATAATACAGGAAGAAATCATGAAGCTCGTAAGGCCCTACAATATCCTCCGTCCTCTGGGAAATCTTCCCCTCCTTCGGCGGCAGAAGCTCCGGGCTCACCGGCGTGTCCAGAATGTCAGATAAAATCCCGGCAAGCATTTCGTCCCCGCAGGTTTCCGCATAATACCGGACCAGATGGCGCACCAGAGTCTTTGGCACAGAAGCATTGACCCCGTACATGGACATATGGTCCCCGTTGTAGGTGGCCCAGCCCAGGGCCAGCTCCGACATATCCCCGGTCCCGATCACCATGCCGCCGCTTCTATTGGCAATATCCATAAGCACCTGGGTCCGTTCCCTGGCCTGGCTGTTCTCATAGGTCACAGAATGATCCTCCGGATCGTGGCCGATATCCTTAAAATGCTGCGTCACCGCCTCCCGGATATCCACCTCCTGAAGCTCCGCCCCCAGAATCCTCGTGAGAGAGCAGGCGTTTGCATAAGTCCGGTCCGTGGTCCCGAAGCAGGGCATGGTCACTGCCGTAATGCATTTCCGGTCAAGCTTTAAAAGGTCAAAGGCCCTGGCCGTCACAAGAAGGGCCAAAGTCGAGTCCAGGCCGCCGGAAATCCCCACCACCGCATTCTTACAGCCGGCGTGGGCCAGACGCTTTTTCAGTCCCATAGCCTGAATAGACAGAATCTCCTCACACCGCTTATCCCGCTCCTCCTTATTTCCGGGCACAAAGGGCGAAACATCAACGGGCCGCTCCAGGTCAAGGGGCGATTTGTCCAGTGTAAAGGACACCTTCATATAGCTTGTACTGTCAATGGGACCGAAGGTGGTCAGGCGCCTTCTCTCGTTCCGAAGCCGTTCCAGATCCAGGTCAGCAAAAATCAGCCCGCCTTTAAAACGCTCCGCCTCCTTTAAAAGCGTCCCATTCTCATAAATCAGGTTGTGGCCCGCAAACACCAGATCCGTGGAGGACTCTCCTTCCCCTGCATCCGCATAAACATAACCACACACCAGCCTGGCCGACTGGCTCCCCAAAAGCTCCCTCCGGTAGACGTCTTTCCCCGTGGTTTCATCACTGGCGGAGGAATTGACGATAACCGTGGCTCCCGCCAGCGCATGGCGGTTTCCCGGCGGGTTCGGCACCCACACATCTTCGCAGATCTCGGCCCCGATCACCAGTCCTTCCATATTCATACAGGAGAATAAAAGGTTCGTTCCCATGGGAACAAAGTCGGTCATGCCGTCCGCCAGCTCCACCTTTTCCATAACAGGCGTCCGGCTGCCTCCCGCAAAATGCCTGGCCTCATAAAATTCAGAATAATTGGGAATGGCGGTTTTGGGGACAAGCCCCAGAATCTGGCCGTCCTTCACGGCCGCCGTCACATTATAAAGCTTCCCCTCCCGCATCCAGGGAAGCCCTGCGAAGATCAGCAGATCCAAGTCTTTCGTATGATCTGCCAGCACCGAAAGCTCACGCCTTGCGCTTTCCAGCAGGGTATCCTGCAAAAACAGGTCGCCGCAGGTATAGCCTGTCAGGCAAAGCTCCGGGAACACCAGTACCTTCACCTGTCTGGCGGCCGCCTCCCTGCATAGTTCCTCGATCTGATTCCTGTTATGGGCCAGGTCGGCCACGCATATGGACGGCGTGGCGGCCCCAACCCTGATAAAGCCCTGTTCCATAATCCTTTTCTCCCTCGCAGATTCACTCTCGTTCGCCGTTTCAGTTTCCTCTGTCCTATTATAAAATACCAAAAGACAAAAATCAAACGGAAATATGACGAACAAAAACCGGCCGCCCTCTGCCGTGAGGTATCCTGCGCCAAAAGGAGCCTCCGCTGCCGATTTCAGACACGTCGGTTTTGGCGATTTCACTGCGCCGCTTATTGCAGGCAATTTCACCTCCATCAAACCGGGTCGGCTAAAATTGCCTGCGCTATGCTCGTGAAATCGCCAAACCCTTCCTATCGTCTGTGCATCGGAGACGGAGGCGCCTTTCGGCCCCATGGTTTTACGCTAAGGGCGGCCCGTTTTTGTTCTGATTTCCGGATTCCATTAAGGGCTCGGCCTTCTCTTCGGCCGGACGGCGGCTCCTTTCGGCGGCCTTGGGCTTTCGCTATCCGGAAATGGCGGTTCCTCTCGTAAAGGGCGCCATGTCGATGCGGATATAGTAGCCTCTGTCGTGTTTGCAGACGGGACAGCTTTCCGGCACCTTCTTTCCGGTGTAAATATGCCCGCAGTTTAAGCACATATAGATTTCCTCCGTTTCCGTCTGAAACAGCTCGTTTTTCTCCATCAGCTCTGCGATCTGCCCGAACCGGTCTCCATGGATTTTCTCGATCTGGGCGATCTGGCGGAAGCTGGCCGCCACCGCCAGAAAGCCTTCTTCCTGGGCCGTCTTCGCAAATGCAGGATACACATTTTCATATTCCTCATATTCATTATGCCTGGCGGCCCGAAGAAGCGTCAGCGCATCGTCATAGACCTCGATGGGATAGGTGCCGTCGATTTCCAGATTCTCCCCGTTCAGCTCCTTCAGATGCTTGTAAAAAATTTCCGCATGCTCCTTCTCCTGATCTGCCGTAAACAAAAAAATCTGCTGGATGGCCTGCAGTTTCAGCTCCTTCGCCTTCCCCGCCGCCATGGTATAGCGGTTTCTGGCCTGGCTTTCCCCTGCAAACGCCCGAAGCAGATTTTTTCTCGTCTCACTTTCCCTTAAATTCATCTCGCAAACCTCCTGGGTTCTAAAATAATTAGATTCCCTCCCAGTATGCGCCAGATGTGGAAAAATTATTCCCCGGCAAGCTTTGCGATCCCCTCTTCCGTTAAACGGTAGACAGTCCACTCGCTCATGGACTCCGCCCCCAAAGAATAATAAAACTGAATGCCGGATTCATTCCAGTTTAAGCAGCTCCACTCCATCCGGCCGTATCCCCGCTCTCTGGCAATCTCCGCCAGCTTCTTAAAGACTGCAGTCCCGACTCCCTTTCCCCGCTTCTCCGGCCTGATAAAGAGATCCTCCAGATACAGCCCGCTCTTTCCGAGAAAGGTAGAAAAATTATGGAAAAACAGGGCGAAGCCAATCTCTTCCCCGTCTTCCAGGGCAAACAGTACCTCCGCCTCCTTTTTCTCAAAAAGCTCCCTCCGCAGCGATTCCTCCGTGGCCGTCACCTGATCCGACATTTTCTCATACTCTGCCAGCTCCCTGATAAACTGCAATACCAGCGCCGCATCCTCTTCCTCTGCAAAACGAAATTCTAACCTCTGTTTTTTATCCATGTCCTCTCTCCGTTTCTTTCATATTGTACGGCCTGTTATGCCTTAAATAGCGGGAAATGGAAAGAACCGGCCTTTCCATTCCTCTAACAGTCCAGCTTCCCAAACATTTTAGAAAGCTCGCTTATGCTCCCTCTCACATACTTCATGACAGCATCCCGAAGCTCTGTCATCATCTTTTCATCCAGCTCTTCCAGAAACGCTTCATTCTCTATACGCTGTTCCTGTTCCTGCCGAAATGCCTGCTGTTCTTCTTTAATCAAAGTCTCCGCATCCGCCTCCTGGCAAAAGGTCCACAGGCTGCTTCGAAGCGGCCTGGGCTTTTGCACTCCGGGCAAGGCTCCGAGCCGTTTCTCACAGTCCGACTCCGGCGCCTTTACAGCCTCTTCCTTCCGCCCATCCGTACATTCCAAAAACGCCGTTTCCGGCCCGGCGTCCCCTTCCTGCTTCCGGATATACTCCTGCAGGCTTTCCCTTCCCTCCGCAGAAATTTCCAGCCTTACCGCAGGCCGTTCTGGATAAAAAGCCTGAAAAGGCAGCTTCTGCGCAGGCTTTGCCTTCCGATCCGCCATGGAAAAACCCGCCTTAGCCTGCTTTGCCGCTTCCATGATCCGGCCATAACCACCGTCTGTTACCCTCATAACTCTCCCCCTCCCGGTGCTTCCCTGTTATTTTATGATACTATACGGCCGTCTTCCCTGTCAATTTATTTCAGCTCAATACGTCATTATATGAGCCATAAGGCCTCCAAAACCGTCCGGTCCCGTTAAATCCCCGGCAGGCCCCCTGTCATGCGCCTGCGCCGGAGCGTGGAAAGCCTCCGCTCAGCAAATGCTCAGGCCGCCGTCCACAACCAGATTGTGCCCGTTAATCATCTGGGCGCCGTCGCTGGCAAGGAATGCCGCTGCGGCTGCGATCTCGTCCATCTCCCCAAACCGCCCCACCGGCATCCGGGCCAGGCGTTTTTCAGCCCGTTCTCCTACCCAATAAGCCCTGGACATGGGCGTCATCACGACCGTCGGCGAGATTGCATTGGTGGTAATGCCGTATTTTCCCCATTCCAGCGCCAGCGTCCTGGTCACGGACAAAAGGCCCGCTTTGCTGGCGGAATAAGCCAGATGGTTTTCCACGGCGCTGATTCCTGCATCGGAAGCAATATTAATGATCCGTCCGCCCCTTCCCGCCGCAATCATAACCTTTCCCGCCTCCTGCGCCAGAAAGAATGCCGATTCCAGATTGACATTCAGCACCCTGCGCACCTCTTCCTCCGAAATCTCTGCCGCCGGCACGCCGGAACCGATCCCCGCACAGTTGACCAGAATGTCAATGGAGCCATACTCCTGCGCGATCTCCCCGACCACCCTTCTCATGGCCGCCCGGTCCGTAAGCTCCAGCTCCTTCCCGGCCGCACCCAGCTCCTTTGCCGTCTCCTCCACCTGCCTGCGTCCCAGGATAATGACCTTCGCTCCCCGGTATGCCATCACCTCTGCAATGGACCTTCCGATCCCGCTGGTCCCTCCGCTGATCACCGCCACCTTATCCGTTAAAAGCAGATCATAACTGAATTTCTTATATTCGCTCATCATATCCTCCGATCAAAAATGTTCCTCCATTGTATCACAAATCCTCCCTGTCCATCTGCCGCTTCAGGTACATGCCCACCACGTTGGAAAAATTGGCAATATCCCGGATATAGGCAAAATCCTTCCCGAATATCTTCTTTTCCGCCGCCAGATCAGCCTCCCTCCCTGCAAATACGCCGAGGACGGAGACGCCCATGCTTCTGGCGCGGCGGACCTCCCTGGCCGTATCCATAACCGCATATTCCCCGCCGTAGGAACGGGGGTTTTTACTGTTCGGCCGGTTTACGATAATGTCGTTGGGACGGCCGTCGCTGAGCACGATCAGAATCCTATTCTCCTCCTCCCTGGCAAGAAGCCCGTCCACAGCGGCCCGGACCGCCAGGCCGTCCCGGTTGTTGGATGAAGTCATGTATTCCATAACGTTCTTGTCTGCCGCCCGGTCCTCGTCGTAATCCCGGAACCGGTGGAGAATGGTGTAGTCCCAAAAGCTGCAGAAGCTCATGACCCGGTGAGGAAGCCCGGCATTGCTTAAGGCCCGGCTGATAATATAGCCCTGCAGGGCCACCCTGGGCTGGCGTACCCGCTGAGAGCCGCTGGCGTCGATGAGCACGTCCACCACGAAATCTGAGGCATTCCGTCCAAGGTCCCGCACAAACAGCCGCCGGTCCCTGGTCCTTCCCACCTTCCACAGAAGGTTCGGCGCCACCTGCCCGTAAACGTCCCGCACCTGCTCCCGCTCACTCCTGCGGACAAGAGCCTGCCTCAGCACATCTGTCAAAATGGAAATATTCTTTCTCGCCAGATTGTGATTCTGGGCATAGACTCTCCGGTTCTGCTCCGCCTGCCTGAGCGCATACTGGTACTGATAATTGTTTTTCACCGGGTTCTTAAGGATCCCTTCCGTAAAATACAGGCTGCAGTCCCCATGGGCCCCCCGGCACAGCTTATGATCCAGCCGCCTTCCCTCAAGCCTTCCCATATAGGATTTCCCGAAATTCAGTTCCACATAAGAATAGACCTTCTGCAAATCCTCCTCTGTGATCCTCACCACATGGGCCTTTCCTCCCTCGGCCTCCTGCTTTTCCTTCTCCGCCTCCTCCCAGTCGGTCCGCATCATGCTCCGGGAAACCCGCCGCATGTACTCCTCGAAGCTTTCCTCTGCGGCATCCTCCTTCAGAAAATCCTTCCAGCCGTACTCGGCCAGCTCTTCCAGCGTAACGGAAAGGACCTCCTCCAAATCCCCCTGTTTTGCCTCAAAGGTATGATCCAGAAGACTGTTGTAAAGCGCATCCACCACCCGGATCAAATCCATGGTCCCGGCAGCCCCTTCCAGACTCTCCACCCTCTCTGCCGCCTCCGACAGCTTTTTCGTAGTCCGATAGGAAGGCTCCAGCGCCCGCTTCATCACCGTAAGCTTTAACATTCCCGTCAAAGATTCCGTCAGCCGCCGGTATTCCAGATCCAGAGTATCGGAAAACGCCTGCCGCCTGAGAAACGCCACTCCGCTCCGTTCCGCCTCCGCCTGCCTGTGGCAGGCCGCATCCACGCACACCTGGGCCAGATTCATCAGGTTCCTTTCGTC
The DNA here is from genome assembly GCA_949740745.1 of uncultured Lachnospiraceae bacterium. Classification (GTDB taxonomy): domain Bacteria; phylum Bacillota; class Clostridia; order Lachnospirales; family Lachnospiraceae; genus Lientehia. Next base: position 15,538 of record CATJIW010000148.1, read on the forward strand.
GGCCCCTAAGAACACCTTTTTCACCACATAAAGCGCCATCGCATCCTTGTCAAAATACTTGGCAAAGGCCCCCTGCTTCACGGCATCGTATAAAGAAATGTACCTGGATTTCTGAAACGACTCCACGTCCAGCTTAACGTCCAGCGAATAATCCCCGCTGACGGTCCACATCAGGTTCCGGATCCGGTTGGCCGTCTCCATCTCCAGCTCGTTTTCCATATATTCCTTCATCACTGCTCCCTTTTTTCCGCCGTATGATCCCGGCCTTTTTTACCCTGGGCGCCCATAGTCTCTTTTCCTTCCAGTATAAAGGATTTATGCAAATAATACAAATAAATCCTCCCAATACGTGAACTCTTTCATTTAAATACAGTGACAGCGCTTACAGCAAGCCTTGAATATGAATTGTTATTTCCGATTCGGTTTTCTTTTAATAGCCAACAATTTTTTGTAATCATCAAATTCAGCAGTATCGGCCGGCTCAAACATGACCCATTTTCCGTCACGATAAGTTTTTGCTTCATCATACCGTTTACAAACAGTAGCAGAAAGAGTGTCTCTTATATCTTCAAATTTTGTTCTTTCATCTTTTCCAAAGATAATCATAAAACCAACACAATTACTTTTTGCATACAGGCAGCAAAGCGTTTTGCCGCCTCTGCGGTATTTATACTCGTAAGTCCAGTTTTTTCCTCCGGTATTCCATAATCGTTCCATTTCGTATTTTTCATCTATGACTGAACATAGCCCCTGCCAAACTTCAAACAAAGATTGACCGAGCAATTCAGTCATAATTGATTGTGACGGTATTTTCTCAAGCATTGAATTCCCTCCATAAATTCTAAAATTAACTCAGGCATTTGCGAAGCGCAAAATTGTCGGAATATTCTGGCAGATTTCTTCCACAGATTGTTTCAGTTCTGCGTCCATGCGGAAATTTACACTTGTCTGTGCCATAAGATACACCGCCTTCTCGTCTGCCTGTATTATATCGTGGTTCATTTATTTATAAAGTAATTTCTCTGCACTTTTATATATTTTCTTTACATATCGTCTTTTTCACAATTGATTCATATGACAGCATATACAACAGGCACTCTTGCAGCATCCTCATATACTTGCGGCGGACCGCCTGCAGGCCGGCATTGTGGCATCTGTCTAATCCGCAGGCCGCCCTGCTGCTTCTGTGTTAGCCCAGTCAGCTTTTATCGTAAGCAATGGATTCATCCCCTATTCTATCGGAAGATTGTGCTGTTTTAAAAAGGAAAGCTTATCCCAGTAGCCCCGCTGAAACAGAATTTTTCCGTTCACCACCTGGAAAAAGCCGCATCCCCGCAGGCCCAGCGGATCACGCCACTCCAAAATCGCCCATTGTCCGTCTTCAAATATGTTTTCTACGATAGCTGTCATGTCTGCTGCAGAAAACTCCTCTGTAAACATCGCTTTTATTGCCTCGGCTCCTGTTACCGGCTCGTTTGCCACCTGATGGTTCGTTGCGTCATCATGGTATAAACGTACAAGTGCTTCTGCATCATGGCAGTTAAAAGCATCTACCCATAATTGGACTACCTCTTTTGGTCTTAACATGTCTGTTCTGCCTCCCCTGTTTTTCCCGAAACCGATTTTTCACCGCATATTATAACAGAAAAATTTTTTAATGTATACAGAACAAAATATTAAAAAAGAACAAACATTCGATTTATAAAAATTTTAGTTGACCTGTCCGTCAATTCCGGGCATAATAGAAACTGCTTACCAGAGGCAAACATCCTGTCGGAAACAGCTCTGACCGGATTTGCAGAATACCATGTCAGCCAATATCATTTTGGAGGATATCATTATGAATCAGTTGAAATATCTGGTGATCGGCGCCGGAGGCACCGGAGGAGGGCTCGGAGGCTTTCTGTCGAAGGCCGGAAAAGACGTGACTCTGATCGCAAGAGGCGCTCACCTTGCGTCCATGCGGAAGAGGGGGCTGCGGTTCGAAACGGTCCGCGGAACTTACGCCGTGCCGGTCCGTGCCTGTACCATGGAGGAATACGGCGGCCATGCTCCCTGCGCCAATCCTCCCGACGTAATTTTCGTCTGCGTCAAGGGCTATTCCCTGGACGACACCGTTCCCTTCATACGAAAAACCGCCGCAAAAGAAACCGTCGTCATTCCGATTCTGAATATTTACGGCACCGGAAAAAAGCTCCAGGAAAAGCTTCCGGAGCCTGCGGTCATGGACGGATGCATTTATATCGCATCCGAAATTAAAGAGCCGGGAACAATCCTGATGTCCGGCGATATTTTCCGTGTCGTTTACGGCTTCCGGAAAGGAACTCCCGAAAGCGTTACAGAACCGCTGCTTCCCGTACTCAGGGCCATGGGCCGGGATCTTGAAGACGCCGGAATCCTTCCCATATTCTCCGGGGAGATCGAGCGGGACGCCCTGCGGAAGTTTTCCTTCGTGTCGCCCATGGCCGCCATCGGCGCCGTCTGCGGGGTTTCGGCTGCGGCTATGCAGGAGGGAGGCGCCCTTCGTTCTTTATTTATTTCGCTCGTCCAGGAGATCAAAGACCTTTCTGACGCCATGGGGATCTGCCTGCCGGAAGAAATTGCACAGATCAACCTGAAGATCATGGACGGTCTGGCTCCAACGGCCACAGCCTCTATGCAGAGGGACATCCGTATGGGACGCCCCTCAGAGGTGGACGGTCTCGTTTACGAGGTGATACGGCTGGGAAAACAATTCCATGTCCCCCTGCCGGAGTACGAATTGCTCGCAGGCCGTCTCGCAGGAAAATAACCTCTGCTTTGCCGGCTGCCTATTCCTTGCGGATATCGGCCCGTATCCTCAGCCATTCCGGCTCCCTTTCCCGGACTGCGAAAAGCGCATCCTCGTCAATGACGGCCGTCACGTGCGGATGAAGCCGCAGAATCGTCGCCGGCACCTGCGGCGTGATTTTTCCGCATAAGAACCGATACGTGATTTCGGCCTTGGATCTCCCGCTGACAAGCAGAAGGATCTTCTTTGCCCGCATGATCGTGCCGATCCCCACGGTCACGGCTTTCGTCGGAACCTGCTCCCTGCTGCCAAAATATTCTGCATTGGCCGCCACGGTCTCCGGCGCCAGGGATACCACGTGAGACTCCTCCGGAAAATGATCCTCCGGCTCATTAAAGCCGATATGGCCCGTATGGCCCATGCCGAGGATCTGCAGGTCTGCCGGGTGCTTCCTGCAAAACGCTTCATAACGGCGGCACTCCTGTTCCAAATCCTCCGCATCTCCCCTGGGCACTGCCGCCCGCTCTCCGGGGATCCCGCACGGCTCCAGAAACCTCTGCTCCAGATAATAGCGGTAGGACTGAGGATGGTCACCGGAAAGCCCGGCGTATTCATCCGTATTAACCACAAAGACTTCAGAAAAATCCAGCATCTCTTCCCTGTGACGCCTTACAAGCTCCAGATACATGCCGGCCGGGGAGCCTCCGGTCACCGTGCCGAGCCGGCTGTCCGGCTTCAGCAGGATCTGGTTCTCCACAAGATCGGCCGCCATCCGGCTAAGCTCCGTATAATCTTTTGCAACGATCAGCTTCATATGATGATATCCTCCGCCAGGGCGGCCTGTTCCACAAAATAGCGGGTCCTGTCCCGGTCCACCGGATTGGACATGTCGCCGTTTTTGATCCAGGTCGCAACGCAAACCCCGTCATAATAGTTCAAAAGCTCCCTGACATTTTCCCCGTTGGCGCCTCCGCCCAGATAAAGGGACGTCCCCGGAAGCCGTTTTCTCACCTGCCCGGCTCTTTCAATGCTTTCTTTGGCGCTTTTTCCGCACAGGAACAACCCGTCCGCAAAAGCCTCGTGGACGCACTGCCAGGCCGCCTCGTCAAGAGGCTGCGGACAGAGCGGGATCCCGTGGGGCTCCCAGACATCCGCATACACCGGGATCTTCGACCCCAGCTTCCGTTTCAGGGCCGTGATTTCGCAGCACTGCCCCTGCAGGATCCCGGCGCTGGTCACTTCCGCTCCGGTATATAAATGTTCCACTCGCACAAAATCTGCGCCGACGGCGTCTGCCACGGCAAGCGCTGCCACGCCGTCCCAGTTTACCAGGATCCCCAGCGACAGCTCCGGAAATTCCTTCCGGATCGCCTTTCCCACAACAGTAAGATAAGCGATGGCTTCCGGAGAGGACTGCTGCCTGACGGGCATATCCCCCATATTCTGTAAAATAACCGTCCTCACGCCGCATTCCGCAAGGATTCCGGTCTCCTCAAGCGCCTGCTCCGTAATGGCGCCGATCCCTTCCCCGCTGTTTTTATAGCTGCCGGGAAGCGGCCTGGTCTGGACCATGCAGATTACTCTTCCTTTCATCCCGTCATACCTCCCGTCAGTTTTCTCTGATAAGCCAGACTGGCCGGATACATGGCTCCCGGCGGAAGGATCCCTTCCTCCGTAATATAGGCAGTGATGTATTCCGGCGGAACCGCCACAAGCTCCGGACAGACAAAATCAACCTCTTCCCGTTCTTCCTCCGTCCAGCCTCCTGCCATGCGGTTTTTATGATCGTCAATGACCGGCTTTTTCCGATGTCCCTCCAGGGCACGCATATCCACCTTCAAAAGAGGCGTCGGCACATAAAAGGGGACATGGAACTGCCGGCACAGACACGCCGCCATTTCCGAACCGATGGTGTTGAAGCAGGTTCCGTCCGGATAAAAGGTCTCTGAGCCAATCAGGGCGGCATCGCACCTCCTGATATAATGATACATGGCGCTGTCCGGAATGAAATGCACCCCGTGCCCTGCCTTGAGAAACGGCCGCACATAGGGTCTTCCCCCGTCCAATGCGCGGCTTTCCGGAATGTAACAGTGAAAGCGGACGCCATGATCCCTGCCCAGCAGAGCAGCTGCTGCAACCGTACTGGAATAATCAAAGAGGAAAAGCTTCCGTTTATCTTCCAGCACCGTCCATAAAAGAGCCTTGATCTTTTCCAGATCCTTTTCGGCCGCTTCCCGATACGCCGCCACCCCCCGTTTTACAGAAGCAGCAAACTCCTCCCGGCTCTCCCCTGTAAAAGCCCGGCTCATCTGCCAGACCGCATTGGAAATCGCCTGGCTGGACTCTCCCCGCGTCTTCGTAAAATGTGCGGCGATCCCCGCCGCCGTCCGGCGCATGGATCCTGCGTCCTCCCCATGCTCGGCAATGTCCAGAAAAATATCTCCGATCAGCCGGATATGGGCGCTGGCGCCCAGCACACGCTGAAGATTGACATCGTCAAAAAGCTCCTTTGCCGCAGGTGTAAGCTTTTCTCTCCACTTAGATTCCACGACCAGCATCGGCCTCTCCTCCTCTCCATACCTTGATCCGCACTCCCTCCGGCAGCGTCCCCTCCAGCAAAAGCCCGGCGTCTTCCGTCCAACATGCAGAATATTCTGTGCCGTCCCGAAGCGTCCACCAGTTATTAAGCTCCGCCATCGTGGCATGCCAGATCTTTCGGCCCGCAAGCTCTTCCATCAGCCTGGGAAACGTCTTCTCTGCCAGCCGCCCGAAATACTGTGGGTGGCTGTACAGGACAATCGGCATCCCCAGCTCGTACTGCCGCCGGACGGCCTGACAGAACCGGTCTGCCACATATTCGTCCGAAAGCATCGTCCCCTCCTCCTCTGCCTTCGTATAAGCCCGTTCCGCAGAAAAGGGATCCACCGGGATCTGCTTTACCGCCATACGCCTGCCATGGTCATAAGGATAGAAGGGCAGGCCGTAAACACAATAGCCGAAATCCGACGTATATTCGATCCCTTCTTTCGCAAGCGCCCGGTTCAGGGCGAAATTCCACATGCCCCTTGGCGCCACAAAGCCGGAACCCACCCGCAGACCTAAGTCCCGCATCCATGACCGGCAGTCTCGGACGTTGAAATAATTTTCTTCCTCCGCCGTAAACAGGTTGTGCTCTCTGGCATGGCACCCGATCTCATGGCTCCCGTCAATGTCCCCCAGGCGGTCACCTTCCTCCTGGCAGAGCACCTGATTGACATAAAAGGACACCCGGACGCCGGCTTTTTTTGCCGCAGCGCTGATCCGCTCCAGCCGGCTTCCGTATACGCCGTCCACGTCCACCCGAAACACGAAGGCCGACCGGTAATCCTCCGGATAATAATGCAGGAAGACATAGGGCAGGTTCCGCTTCCAAAAAGCCTCTGCCAACAGCCTGCGCATGGCCCGAAGCAAAAGATGCTTGTCCACCGCCGTAACCCGTTCGGAATAATCGGAGCCCTCCGGCGTCTGCCGCAGGGTGTCGCCCAGGGCGCAGATCAGCTCCGAAAAGGGAATCCCCGTATAAAAACACCCTCCGCTTCCCACCTTTCGCCACAGGACTGCCGGATACTCGTCCGGATGCATTCCGCATTTGATCTTCCGCTTCTCATGAAGACACAGCCGTCCGGCCCCTTGGCCGCCATAAACCTGCACCAGGCTCTGGATCCTCGCCCGTCCTGCCCCAAGCTCCGTCAGATCTGCCGATTCCAGCGATGCCAGGCCAACCGGTTCCGGCTCAAAGGGAAGATCCTCCGGCCGGACGCCGGACAGGACCGCAATGCCTCCCTCTGCCAGATACGTCTCCAGCCATTCCGGCGTTTTTCCCTCACACAGAAGAACCGGGCAGTCCGGATCATCCGTCAAATGGAACGGCGTTTTTTCCTGTTCGCACAGGATCCGCCAGCCGTCCGCCTGTTCCGGATAGCGGCTTTTATAAATTCCGGTCTCTAATCGCATGTCCCTTCTCCCCGTTCTTCTAAAAATCTCTGTATCTGCGCCCGGTCCGGAAGCCCTGTCCTGGCTCCCACGGAGCCGATGGCGATGGCGGCGGCCGCAGAAGCATGCCTTGCGCACTTTTCCAGGCTCCAGCCGCTGACGATTCCCGTAAGGAACGCCGCATTAAAGCAGTCTCCGGCCCCGGTCGTGTCCCTCACCTCCACCTGATACGCCGGATGGAAGAGCCTTCCCTTTTCATGATAGACCCAAACGCCTCCTGCGCCGCAGGTCACTGCCACCAGCTTTACGCCTCTGGCAAGCATTTGTTCCGCCCCTTCTTCTATAGTGCCGCAGCCTGTCAGGGCCTTAAGCCCCGCTTCATTGGGAAAGGCAGCCGTCGTCCTGGCAAGCACCTGATCCCAGAGCTCCTTCGGACAGCTTCCCGCCGTCGCCTCGATATCTAAGGAAAGCCTGGTTTCGCTTCCCTCCAGTTCTCCGGCGGCCCACGCCAGAAGCTCCATGTCCAGCGTCGTCATATGGACCCACTTGGCCGTTTTTAAATAAGCAGCGTCCACTTCGGACGGACGGGGCAGAAAGCCGGAGGTCTCCACGATCGTCAGCGCCTTCTCCCCGGTTCCGTCTAAAAGGACCATACAGAAATAAGTCTCACATTCCGGATCAATGACCATACGCCCTGTATCGACGCCCCGCTCCTGCAGGTCCCTGAGCGCCATCCTTCCGTAATCGTCCTGCCCGATCTTGCACACCGCCCCGACTCTTGCGCCAAGGGCCGCCGCCGCACAGCAGAAATTTGCCGTGATCCCGCCGGGATAGCTCCCAATAAGCTTTCCCCGCACCTTCTCGTCGTGCATGGGAATATGGGACACCTGTATCATCAAATCCACATTGGTATCGCCGACTCCGATAATGTCAAACATCCGCCCGTACCTCCTTAATGCCTTCCGGCTATTCCTTCTCCGCATTGACCGTAAAGGCAACGGCCGCCAGAATGATCAGTCCCCGCACCACCATCTGCTGGTAAACGTCCAGCCCGTACATGACAAGGGCGTTATTGATCATCCCAAGCATGACGGCGCCGATGCAGGCCCCCGCAACAAACGCTTTTCCGCCGTTGATGCTGGTACCGCCGAGGACTGCCGCCGCAATCGCCGAGGTTTCCTCCGCCTCTCCCAGGGAATAGCGCCCTCCGCCGAAGCGCCCTGCCCACAAAATCCCTGCCAGGGACGCCAGAAAGCCAGAAAGCACCATGACCTTGAAAATGGTCCGTTTCACGTTGACCCCGGAGTACAGGGCCGCCTTCGCATTGCCGCCCACGGCGATGACCTGACGGCCGAAGGGCCGTTTCCTCATATACAGATGTCCCAGCACTACCACTGCCAGCATCCAGGGCAGCAGCACGGGAATTCCGCCGAAATCCCCTCCGCCAAAGGCAAAGTTAAAGGCGGCATTGGTGATCGGCACGGACTTGAGCCCCGAAACCGTCCGGGATACGCCCGCAAACAGGATCTGAGTTCCCAGTGTGGCAATAAAGGGCGGGATTTTCACCCAGGCAATAAGCGCCCCGTTCAGGGCGCCGATCGAGACGCCGACGGCCAGTCCCGCCAGAACGCCCGGAATCAGCCCCGCCGCCTGTACTGCCCAGGCGGTCACCAGAGAAGTCAGTCCCACCACGGAGCCGACAGACAAATCGATCTGCCCCGCTCCCAGGGCGTAGGTCATGCCCGCCGCAAGAATTGCGATCAGTGCCGTCTGACGAATGATGTTCCAGACGTTCCCCATATCCAGAAAGCCGTTTCCCACATTGCCGAGGGTCATGGAAAATACGATCAGCAAAACCACAAACGCCACATAGATCATATATTTTGAGAGAAAGCTCCTGACAGAGATCCCCCGAATTTTCATTGCACGCACCTCCTATTGAATGGCAGCCATCAGGCTGTCCTCCGTCAGTCCCGCCCTGGGAACATCCCGGATCTCGCCGACGATCTGATTGTATTTCACGATCAGGATCCGATCGCAGTTTTCGATCATCTCCACAAGCTCCGAAGAGACGAACAGGACACCGCCTCCGGCATCAGTAAACCGGGAAATGGCCGCCGTGATGTCCCCCTTCGCATGAATGTCGACCCCGTAAGTAGGGTCATCCATAAGCAGGACCTTCGGCTCACTCTTCAGTGCCTTGCCGACGACCACCTTCTGCTGGTTGCCGCCGGACAGCTTGCCGATTACCACGTCCCGCCCCGGAGCTTTCACCTGCATGGTGCGGATAATGTCGTCCACGATCTGCCTTCCCCGCCCGTCGTCGATCAGGCAGCGCTTTTTGACCAGGCTCCCCAGAATCGGGAGCAGCGCATTGTCGTAAAGGGTATGCATCAGAGAAAGCCCCTGGGTATGGCGGTTCTCCGGGATCAAAAACAGGCCGCCTCCGATTGCGTCTTTGGGGGTTCCCGGCTTCAGGGATTTTCCTTCCAGCAGGATTTCCCCTCCTTTTAACGGGTCAATGCCGAAAATACACTGAAGGATCTCCGTCCGCCCCGCACCCTTGAGCCCGGCAAGGCCGACCACCTCGCCGGGACGCACGTCAAAGCTCAGGGGGGTTTTTATCACCTTCGAAATGACATTCTTCACCTGCAGAAGCGGAGGCTTCCCCTCAAAATCCCGGTAAGGCCGGCTTTTCGCCGCCTGGAAACCGCTCTCTCCCAGCATCTGGGCAATGACCTCCTCCAGCGAGGTCTCCGCAACCGGCTTTGCCATGCACGCTTTTCCGTCACGGATGATCGTCACGCTGTCGCAGATATCCATGATGTGCTGCAGATGATGAGTACTGATCACGATGGAATAGCCCTGTTCCTTCAGCCTGGAAATAATCTCGAAAAATTTGGCCGTCGCCTCCGCGTCCAGAGCCGCCGTGGGCTCGTCCATCAGGATAATCTTCGTCTGCTTCATAATCGCCTTTGCGATCTCCACCAGCTGCATATCTCCGGTGGACAGATTTTTTACCTTTTCCCCCGGATCAATCCGAATCCCCATGTCCTTAAAAAACTCCTGCACGGTCCGGATACAGGACCGGTCCGCAATCAGGCCGCCTTTTATCGGTTCCGTATTCAGGAAAATGTTCTCCGCAACGGTCATTTCTCCCACCAGGCTGTAATCCTGATAGATCATGGACACCGTCTTCTCCCGTTCCCGAACCGACACATTCCGGTCAATGTTCCGGCCGAAAAAGCGGAGCGTCCCCTCCGTCTGCGTATAAACGCCGTTGATAATCTTCATCAACGTACTCTTCCCGGCCCCGTTTTTTCCGACAAGGCCCATGACCTGGCCCTGCCGGAGCGAAAATTCCACGCCGTCCAGAGCACGGACGCCGGAAAATTCCATTACAATGTCATGCATTTCAATTGCGCAGACCGCATCTGCCACAGCCATTGCCGTCACCTCATTTCGCAAGCGCTTCCTGTACCTCTGCGGGTGCCTCGATGCCCAGCGACGTCTGATATCCCTCCAGAAGGTTGTCGCGGGTAACCTTAAAGGAAGGCGAGGTCACATAACCGGGACATTCCTTGCCGATACAGCCATAAGCTGCCATCAGCGCCCGTCCATATCCCATCGCATAGGGCATGTCGCAGGCAATTCCCACGATATTCCCGTCCTGCGCCATATCCAGCGCACAGGTGGAATCCAAGTCCATGGTAACGATCTTGATATCCGTTCTGCCCAGGGCCTTCACCGTCTGCAGTACGTCGATGCAGGGAGCCGAATAGGATACGAAAATCCCTTTCACGTTGGGATGCTTGGTCACAAGGGCAGAAGTGATCTGGCCTGCCTCGCTGGCAGAGGAAAAGCCTCCTACCTCGACCACCTCGATATCCGGATATTTCTCTTCCATAGTATCCAGGAATGCCTGATCGCGGGTATTGCAGACATAGTTCACATCCGCCACGGTGATCGCCAGGATCTCTCCCTCTCCTCCGATTGCGTCGGCCATCATTTCTGCGCTGTCGATGCCCATGTCAATGATGGAATCCGTGATTGCGCCCACATACTCCTTGCCGGGCGTGTACCCGGTGGGAACATTGCTCATAAAGGTCAGCTTCACGCCGTTTTGCCACAGGGGGTCAAAGGTCGGCGCACACACGTCCAGATCCTGAGGCTGGCAGGAGACGATGTCGGGATTCAGCGCCGCAAAGGACTCCATGTTTGTCTTCTGAGTAATGGGATCCAGATCGCAGCAGCCCTGGCCCACGATTTCAATATTCATGGCCTCGCAGGCGTCCTGAAAGCCGATCAGGTTGGCGTTGTCCCATTCACTGGCATTGATCAGTTCAAAGCAGGCCTTCAGGTTCATGGAACGGACCTGCTCCAGCTCCTCCGGCGTGAGCGCAAGCTCCGTATACCAGGCCGCCGTCTTGCCGTCGGGGCCGTAGGTGGTGATCTCATCCGGGACGGGAATCGGATCTTTGAAGGTCAGCCCTTCCCCGGACCCGCTCTCCTGCGCCGCAGACGGCGTTTCCTCCGCCCCTTTCGTTTTTTCCTCCGCTTCCGTTCCTGCCGTCTCCTTTGCCTCTGTTTCCTTTGCCGCCTCTTCCTTCGGCGCCGTTTCCTCCTTCTTGTCTCCGCAGCCGGCAAGCAGGCCCGCCGTCATTGCCAGGGCAAGAATCATTGCCATCATTTTCCTTTTTCTCATGTGTTCCTCCTCCTTCAGATCGGTAATTTATGTGTACTGCGCAGCGCAGATGACACCATGCCTCATTCCTTCCGGATAATCTGATGAAAACTATATTTTTTCGCATTATAGGACATTTTGACGAATTCCACCGGAAGCGACTCCATAGGGCGGTTCTTGCGGTATCCGAAGGTCAGCCGTTCCACGCAGAGGATCGGAGAGCCCTTCGGGATGTTCAGATGCCTGCCTTCCCTGGTATTCGCCAGCCGGCATTCCACCTTTTCCCTTGCGTATACAATCATAATCCCGTATTCCTGTTCCAGAAACTCATAAAAGGACTGGTTTTTCACCTGGTCCAGATCCATCTGCCACACCAGGGAGGAAGGGATATAGTTCACCTCCGTGACGATAGGAACCGTATCGGCCAGCCGGATCCGCTCCAGGCGCCAGACAGGCTGTTCCTGGCTGATCTGCAGCTTATTGGCTGTCCGGGCCGCCGGATACTCCTTTTCGACCGATATGATCTGGCTGCTGACCTTCAGTCCCATGTCCAGCATTTCGCGGGTAAAGCTCAAAAGCCGCCTCGGACCGCTCTCCATTTTCATACAGGCCACAAAGGTCCCCTTTCCGGGACTCCGTATCAGAAAGCCTTCCTGCGCCAGCTCTTTTAAAGCCAGGCGGACCGTGGTCCGGCTGATCTGAAACATCTCCTGCAGCTGTTTTTCCGAAGGCAGAAGCTCGCCGGGCGCATACTCCCCATCCTCGATCCATTTCAATATTGTCTGCTTCAACCGGTAATACAATGGTTTCTTCGAAGAAATCGTCACATTTATTCACCTCTTGTATATTTGCGGCATTTGTCCTTCATTCCTGTGAAGCTCTGTACGTAGACATCATAGCATTAAATCTTCTGTTTTTCAACCCTATTTTTGTATAATTTTTATATAAATTCCATATAATATCTTTAGTTTTTAGTTATTATTGCCATACCTTTCCATTTTTTCCACCAAATAAAAAAGATACATTTGAACATACCTCTGAGTTTTGATATGCATCACTTGTGTATAATTATTCATTTTTCCGTATTTTTCTTTCTTTTTCCCTCCATTTCCGCTAGTATTTATTCAGCACGACAAAAACAGCCCCGCATGTTCAAAGATCTCAAAAAAGATACATTTGAACATACAGGGCTGATCCGTTTCTGATACATTTCCCTTATCAGCTGGAAATATTTTTCTGTCCAGCGCAAATGTCAAGCATTGATTCTGCGGTTATTTTGCCGCTTTGATTCTCGTGACCGCACGCCTTAAGGCCATTTCTGCCCTGAGGGTATCCAGCTGCGCACCGGGAGCCTGAAGCCTTGCCTCTGCGCGCTCCTTTGCCTGCTTCGCACGTTCCACGTCAATCTCTCCCGGCCACTCGGCCGCTTCCGCCAGCACGGTGACACTGTCCTTCAGGATCTCCACAAAGCCGCCGTGAAGGGCCGCCCGCTTTACCTCGCTGCCTTCTACATGGATCGTCAGGATCCCGGGCCGCAGAATACAGGTGGTAGGCACATGGCTTTTGTAAACGCCGATGGCTCCCTCCTTGGTGTCCATTTCCACCATTTCCGCACTGCCCTCATAGAAAACCCGGTCGGGCGTGATGATCCGAAGCTCAAACGATTTTTCCGAAGCCATTCACTCACCCCCTACTTTACGCGGGCCAGTACGTCGTCAATGTTGCCTGCATTGAGGAAATAACTCTCAGGAATCTCATCGTATTTACCCTCGATGATCTCCTTAAAGCCCTGGATCGTCTCAGAAACAGGTACGTAGCGTCCCTCCATGCCGGTGAACTGTCCGGCCACAAAGAAGGGCTGAGAAAGGAATCTCTGAACCTTTCTGGCTCTGGACACGATCAGCTTTTCCTC
>CATJIW010000149.1 GCA_949740745.1 uncultured Lachnospiraceae bacterium
ACGCCGCCAGCGTTCATCCTGAGCCAGGATCAAACTCTCATGTTCTGATCTTCCGGTTCAAAAATGAGCGTCAGCTCTTTTTCTATCCCGTTTACTGTTTTTAGGTTGGTCTCTTCCGGTCCGCTGACCTTCAAGACCTGTTCTCTGAAACTTCTTATTTAAAGAAACTTCAGGGGTTGGAATATACTGTTCAGTTATCAAGGTTCGTTGTTTTGTTCTCGTTGTTGTTCTCAGCGACAACTTCTATAGTCTAGCACAGTTGTCATTTTCTGTCAACAACTTTTTTAAATTTTCTTCCACGTTTTTTGGCGCCTGTTCTGCGCTCCCCGCCGTGGGTTTTTAATATAGCACACCAAAATATGGTTTGTCAAGGACATTTTTCTTGATTTTCCGTTTTTTTGAATTTCTTTGTTTTTTCAGATACAATAGATCCGCTCTGCGTTATCATGCAGGATCATCCTGCCTGCCTCGACGGCATATGCTTCCGTGAAAAATCCCTTGCTCACGTATTCGCTTAAAACCTCCGCCAGGACTCTTCGGAAATAGTTTGCCGCAAACCAGGACTGATCCACGAAGCCGCCCCCGTCGGAGCCGAACATAATCTTATTGTGAGGGCAGACGTCGAGCACCTTTCGGAATTCCGTCTCCACCGCCCGTCCCAGATAGGAAACGGTTGAAGAGATATCTGTAAATACGTTGGGATAGTTTGCGGCCAGGAATGCAGCCTCATACCCGTAGGGGAACCCGGCGTGAACCAGGACAATTTTCGTCCGCCCGGCCGTCTCGGTATTCAAAAGCTCATACAGGCTGTCGGGATTCATCAGCCGCAGGTCGCAGGCCGGCGGATCGCCGGCGCCCGTATGGATCTGAAAAACAAGGCCGTGCCTGCCGGCAAGCTCCAGCCCGCGGAAAACCATGTAGTCCCGGAAGGGCTTGTCCGTGCGGCCGGGAAGATATTTTCCCCGGTAAGAGGCCTCATAATTTTCTTTCGCTTCTTTATAAGATACCGGCTGCCAGCCGAGGCCGGTATAATATCCGACCACGGTCTTGATCCCCGCAGTCTTGTGCTCCTTCATATATTCTGCCACATAGGAATCAAAGCCGTCCAGCATTTCCTCGAAGGACAGGCCGGGGCGGTACAGGATGCGGTCGCAGGTGGTCTCAATCCGGATCAGGTCATACACCCTGCAGACGCCCTCCACAGCCGACGCAAAGGCCGCCAGCTCTTCTCCCGTAAGCCCCTCGCCCGTAATGGGATATCCGAAATCCGACAGGACGGCGGCGATCCCGGCGTCCCGGTACAGCTCTTTCACAAATGCGCCATAATCTTCCGACGCCCTTTCGTTCCGGCAGGCGACGACCGTTTCCTCGGAAGCGTCCGCCGGCAGCCCGAACAGCCTTTTGTATTCCTGCAGCGCCATGCGGTAGGACGTCAGGTATCGGAAATCCGCAAGGCCCCCGTGTACGCACATGGAATAGGCATAAGAATACTCTTTTTTCTCTCTCGTGGGCATAAACGGATGCCCGTGGGCGTCTATAATCGAAATTTCGGAAAAATCCAACATGCCTTATCCTCCTCAGCCAAGGTAAGCCTTCACCACTGTGTCTGAATGCAGAAGCCTGTCTGCAGTGTCCTCCGTGACGATCCGTCCCGATTCGATCACGTAGCCCCGGTCGGCGGCCTTTAAAGCCATCCTCGCATTCTGTTCCACCAAAATGATTGTCACTCCCATTTCGCGGATCCGTCCGAACAGGTTGAAAATATCTGCGATCACAAGCGGCGCCAGTCCCAGGGACGGTTCGTCCAGCATCATGATCTTCGGATGGGCCATCAGGGCCCTTCCCACCGCCAGCATCTGCTGTTCTCCGCCGGAAAGGGTCCCGCCCATCTGATGGATCCGCTCCTTTAAAATCGGGAACAGGCGGAACACGGTCTCCAGCTCTTTTTCGTTTTCTGACGCCGTCTCGTAATAGCCGCCCAGCAGAAGGTTGTCCTTCACCGTAAAGCCGGGAAAAATGTGGCGGCCCTCCGGCGCCAGGATCATGCCGCTCTTCACGATCTGGCGGGTTTCTTTTTTCGTGATGTCTTCGCCCCGGTAAACCACCGTCCCCGCCGCCTTGGGCACGATCCCCATAATGGAGTTCATAAGCGTTGACTTTCCGGCGCCGTTGGCTCCGATCAGAGTGATGATCTCGCCCTCGTTCACCTCCAGGGACACCCCCCGGAGAGCCTGGATCCCGCCGTAATGTACTTTTAAATCTTTTACAGAAAGGATGCTCATTCCTCTTCCTCCTTTCCGAGATAGGCATTGATGACCTCCGGATTCGTCTTAACCTCTTCCGGGGTCCCGTTTGCGATCAGCTCACCGTGGTTCAGCACGTACAGCCGGTCGCAGAGGTTCATGACGAATTTCATGTCATGTTCGATCAGGATAATGGTGTAGCCGGAATCCCGCAGTCCGCTCACGGTCTTTAAAAGCTCCGCCGTCTCCTGGTCGTTCATTCCGGCGGCCGGCTCGTCGAGGAGCAGGATCGTCGCATCCGTGGCCATGGCCCTGGCGATTTCCAGCCGCCTCTGCTCGCCGTATGGAAGACTGCCGGGAGCGTCATATTTGTAATCCAGAAGATTCAGGGTCTCCAGAATCTTTAACGCCTTCTCCTCCTGCGCCCGCTCCTCCCGCCTCTTTTTCGGCGTATGGAGCAGATTGTCCAGCACGGTGCATTTGGAACGGCAGCACATGCCCATTTTGACGTTGTCCAAAACCGTCATCTGCTTAAACAGCCGGATGTTCTGAAAGGTTCTGGCAAAGCCCAGCCTGGTGATCTCGTACCGCTTTAAGCCGCCGATCTGTTTCCCGTTTAAGACCACCTGGCCGGACGTGGGCTGGTAGACGCCGGTAATGACGTTGAACAGGGTCGTCTTGCCGGCTCCGTTCGGCCCGATTACGCCGACGATCTCTCCCAGGTTCACCTCCAGGCTCACATCATTTAACGCCGTTAGTCCGCCGAATTTCCGGGTGAGATTTGTTACCACAAGGTTGGCGCTCATTTCCCGTCACCTCCTCCCTTCGCATTGGCCAGGGCTTTTTTCCTTCTCTCCAGAAGCTTTTTCTTCACAAGCCCCAGGTCCAGATTGCCCAAAAGCCCGCCCGGCATAAAGTTCATCATAATGACCATCAGCGCCCCGTAGATCAGCAGGCGGTACTGGAGCAGGCTTCTCATAAGCTCCGGAAGGATGGTCAGGATAATGCAGCCCAGGAAGGTTCCGGGGATGCTCCCAAGACCGCCGAAAATGATCATGACGATATATTCCTGGGACACGCCGCTGGTAAAGCTGGACGGGTGGATAAAGGAAACATACTGGGCGTAAAATGCTCCCACAAACCCGCAGATCAGGGCGGATATGACGAAGTTGACCCGTTTTACCCGCACGATATTGATCCCCATGGTCTCTGCGGCCGAATCGTCATCCCGGATTGCCTTTAAGGACAGGCCGAAATTGGAATTGATCAGATTTTTCACCAGCAGCGTCACCACCAGCAGGATGACCAGCGCAATCACATAATTGGCCCTTCCGGATTTTAATTTAATCCCGAAAAGGGACACGGCCGGAATGTTCATAATGCCCAGGGACCCTCTGGTGAGGTCCTGCCAGTTCATTTCCACGATCCGCACGATCTCGCAGAAGCCCATGGTCACGATGGACAAATAGTAACCTTTTAATTTCAGTGTGGGCAGCGCGATCAGCAGGCCGAAAATCCCCGCCACGGCCATGCCGAAGGCCATTCCCAGAAGGGACGGCATCCCAAGCCGCATGACTCCGATGGTCCCGGCGTAGGCCCCGATCCCCCAGAAGGCCGCCGTGGCAAAGGACATCTGCCCCATGTAGCCCTGCACCAAATTCAGGGCGAGGCCGAGAACGATGTTGATCAGGCAGAGGGTCGCGATCCTGAGCAGATACTTGTTGTCCGTCATAAAGGGAAAGGCGACTACCAGAAGGATCAGGACGGCCATGATCGGAATCTGGTGCATGGCCACAAATTCCACAAGCCCCGTCCAGGCTTTTTTCAGAACGCTGTTTTTCTTCATCTGCGTCTCCCTCCCTACATTTTTTCCACATTGTTCTTGCCGAAGAGCCCGGAGGGCTTGACGAGAAGAACGATGATCAGGATTGCGAAGGCGATGGCGTCACGGTATCCGGCGCTCACATAGCTGGCTCCTATGGATTCTGCCAGCCCGACGATCAGTCCGCCGGCCACTGCGCCCGGAAGGGAGCCCACGCCGCCAAGCACCGCCGCCGCAAAGGTCTTCATCCCTACGATAAAGCTCATATTCGTGTCGATGTTCTGGTAATAGGAGCCCACCAGCACGCCGGAAACGCAGGCCAGCATGGCGGCCACCACAAAGGTCAGGGTAATCACCAGGGAAACGTTGATTCCCATCAGCCTGGCGCACATCTGGTCCTGGGAAACGGCCAGCATGGACTTTCCGATCTTTGTCCGGTAGACGACGAAGGACACGGCGATCATCAGCAGGATGCAGGTAATAAAGATAATGATCTGGGTCCAGCTTATGATGGTCTTCCCGATGGTGATCTTTCCGAAATTCAGGAAGTTGGGATAGGATTTCGTCTCCGTCCCCACCCATATCTGTATCGCATTTTCAATAAAGGTCCCCACGCCCAGGGTGGAAATCAGGGCCGACATTCTCGGCGCATTCTTTTTGCGGAGCCGTCTGAGTCCCACGAAATCCACCAGGTATCCCACCAGGCCCAGGGCAAGGACCGCGGCCGGGATCGCAAGCGGAGCCTTTGCGCCGAAGGTGGTCATAAGAATGTAGACGAAATAGGCGCCCAGCATATATTCCGCCCCGTTTGCAAAATTGATCAGCCTCAGCACTCCGAACACCAGGGAATAACCGATGGCGACCAGCGCGTAGATGGAGCCGATCGTAAGTCCGTTTATGATCTGTTGGAGAAACATCCGGAACTTCCTCCTTATGGTATCTGATATACTTTTTTATGGTATCTGGTATACTCTTTTTACATTATTGCAGAGAATGTCTTCTGCGCTCTTCATGGCGAACTCATAAGTAATGTAGCCGTCCCCGATCAGCTCCTCCAGGATCCGGGCGTATACTTTTTTGAAATTCATGGCGCCGAACCACAGACCCTCCAGGATCAGCCCCGCATCTGTCCCGAAGAACAGCTTCCTCGTGGGACAAAGCTCCAGCAGCGCCTTCAGCTTGTCGTAGGCGGCAATGCCGGCAAAGGGAATGAAGGAAGAGCAGTCGCAGTACACGTGCTCAAAGTGGTTCACCAGCATGCCCAGCTCTTCGCAGTAAGGGTAGCCGCCATGGATCAGGACCAGCTTCGTCCCCATGACTCTCGGATCGTTAAGGGCGTCGGTGAGATTGGCCGGGTTCACCCGCACGATATGGCAGTGGGGCGTGTCGCCCAGTCCTGTATGTACCTGAAGCGGGATATCCAGCTCCTTACAGATCTCGCAGGCTTTGATAAAAATGAAGTCCCGGAACATTTTGTGATATTCCCAGTTTTCTTTATTATAAAGATAAAGATAATAGCCCTTGCGGAATTCGTCTCTGGCAAGGGGCCGCACGTCCAGCCCCGTGTAATAGGCGACCACCGATTTTAAGGCGATCAGGTTCTTTTCCTTCACAAGGGCCTTCGTCTCTTCCTCCAGCCGCCGCTCAAATTCGTCAAAGGAAGGCTCTTCGGCCACGATCCTGTTTGCCACCCATTCAATCCGGTCGATATTGTAAATCTCCGCATGGCCTTTGCAGGCGTCCCGGTATTCCCTGATTGCTTCCTCCGTCAGCTTATTCTCCGGAGTGGTAATCTGAGAAATGGGAAAGCCGAAATCGCAAAGGAACCCCCGTATATTCTGGCTCTCAAACAGCCTGTGGGTGTAGCCCTGCCGGTCCTCCCTGGCACATTTATCCCGGAAGGCAAGCACCTCTTCTTCCGTCGCCCCCTCCGGCATGTCAAAAAATTTTTTCAAGGCGTTGATCACCTGCTGGTAATAAAAGGTGCTTCTCATATTTTCCGCCGACACCGGATAAAGGCCGATGCAGAAATTTTCCGCAAATATTTTCGGCTCCCTGCCCAGCACGAACGGATGGCAGTGGTTGTCGATCACCGGAATCCCTGATAAATCAATTTTCATCTTTTCCTCCATTTTCTTCCTGTTGTTCTGTCCGAATTCTGTCCTGTCTTCCGGCCCCGCTCCCGGCCGCTGCCGGGAGCAGGAAGCCGGATGCTTCCCTGACTGCCGGCTAATGCAGCCGGGCCGGCCGCCTTTTGTTTACTGGCCGATGTAGTTAAACTGTCCCTCTTCCACCTGGAACCAGAAAAGCTGCTTGTCCGGATGCCTGGTCTCGTCAAAGGTGATCGGGCCGCAGGCTCCCGGCCAGTCCTTTACCTCCGCAAGCCACTTTGCCACTGCGTCGCCGTCGGTTCCCACTTCTTTCATGGCATCCACCAGAAGCATAAATGCGTCATGGGCATTGGTGGCATACACGTCGATGTTCTCCATCTCCGTCTTTTCCTTCAGAAGGTCTTTTAAAGCAAGGAAGGTCTCGTCCGTTGTATCCGGGTATATGAAATTGCATACTTTAGCGCTTTCTGCTGACGCTCCGGCCGCCTCCAGGAAGGAATCGGTGTAGCACATGGAACAGGCGTATTTCTGGACGTCTCCCATATCAAGCTGCTCCATCTGGGTGCAGATCATGGCCGCATCCGCATAGGAGGGCACAATATAGAGCGCTTCTGCTCCCGCTTCCTTGATCTTGGACAGAAGGGGCGTGAAATCGGAGGTCTGCCCTGAAATGTATTCCTCTACGTCCACAATCTCAAGGCCTGCCTCTTTGACGTCGGCCTCCCACCGCTCGATAATATTGAGGCCGTAGTCGTCGTTGGCATAAATTGCCGCCACCTTTTTATAACCGTCATCAATCATCCGCTGTGCGATCACGCCGCCCTCAAAGGTTGCAAGACAGGATATAGAGAAAATATGCTCGCCGGTCGGCGTGATGTCCACGTGGGACGCCTGGGGCGTAATCATGGGCAGTCCCGCTTCCTCAAAAACCGGGGCGGCGGCCAGGGTCGGCGAAGAGGTCTGGCTTCCGATTACCGCAACGATCTTTGGATCGGACACGATCAGGTTCGCCACGTTGAGGGCCTCCTTCGGATCGTTTTTGTCATCAAACACCTCAACCACCACGTCGCGGCCTCCGATCCCGCCTTCCGCATTCACCTTCTCGCAAAGGGCGTTGATGGTTGCCTGGTAGGTCAGCCCGTACTGGGCGTTGTTTCCCGTAAGGGGCCCGTAAAGAGCAATCTTCACCGGATCCGAAGAATCCTCTCCTCCGGCGGCCGCCTCGGTGCCGTCCCCGGACTCCGCTTTCGTTTCCGCCTTCGTCTCAGCCTTCGTTTCCTTCCCTCCGTCTCCTCCGCAGCCTGCCACGGCGGACATAAGCAGCGCCAAGCCGGAAATCATGCATGCGATTCGTCTGAACTTCTTCATTTCTTTCCCTCCTGTAAATAATGGCTCGTCTATGGGTTTCCTGTGTAACGTTTTGCGGTTTTTATGTAACCGTTTACATCATTATATCTTTGTATTTCATTATTGTAAATTGATATTTTACACAACATTCTTTTTCATCTTTTATATAATTTGCACAAATACAAATTTTTATTCATTTCAATCTTGTTTTATCGGAGAAAACCAAATATAATCGAAAATGTAACGTTACATTTTTCCAATTTCGGAGGTGCCTTATCAAAAAGAACTTAACCATCAAGGACGTGGCCGCAGAAGCGGGTGTTTCGGTCGCCACGGTTTCCCGCGTCATAAATTCCAGCGGCCCGGTGCGGCCGGATACGGCCAGGATCGTGCAGGCGGCCATCGACAAGCTGGAATATTCCCCCAACAGCATTGCAAGCAGTCTGAAAACGGAGCGGTCCCACATCATCGGCTATGTGGTCACGGACATCCGCAACACCGTGTTTACCTTTCTGATGGCTGCCATCCAGGGCGTCCTCTGGGAATACAATTATTCGATGATGCTGTTCGCCACCAACGGCGATCCCGCAAAGGAAGCCGCCATCCTGCGGTTTATCTCCATGCAGAAGATCGACGGGGCCATCTTAAATTCCTGCACCAACACTCAGGCCATTACAAGACTCAGTAAAAAAATCCCCGTCGTGCTTTCCGGCAACGACATTGCAGACCCGGATTTTGTCGGAGACTTTGTGGACAGCGACAATCATGCGGCCGCCTACATGCTCACCTCCCACCTGATTGCCAACGGCCACCGGAGGATCGGCATCATCAACGGCCCCTACAACCTGGACGTTTCCACGGAACGCTTCCGCGGCTATCAGGCGGCCATGTCAGCCATCGGGATCCATATGAATGAATCAAGCCCTCTGGTCTGTGAAAGCGCCTTCGACATTTCCAGCGGTTATGCGGCCGCAGACTCCATGCTCCGCCTGAACGCCGCCAGACGCCCCACTGCCCTGGTGGTCGCCAATAACGAGCTGCTGAAGGGCGTCCTCACCTACTGCAACGACCGCGGCATCCACATTCCGGACGAGGTCTCCGTGGTCACAATCGGCAACCGGCACGAGCTGGATCATCTGTTTCTCTCTCCCACTTACATGGAAACGAACCTGGAGGAAATGGGGGACCGGCTGGCAAGGCTGATCGTGGAACGCATCGAAACGGAAGGAAAGCTCCCGAAGCGTACCTTCCGCCTTCCCGCTTTCTTCCACGACGGAAATACGGTCAGGGAGCTTCATGAGACGGCGCCGTGAGATCCTGGTTTCCGCATTTTATGTGTCGAAGCAATACGGAAGAAAAATCTGTTCTTTTCACGCCGTAACACGCTTCCGCTCTTAAAAGCTCGCAGCGGTACATAAGAGCCTTCTCTCGCTCAGGCTCGGAAGGCTCCAAGTACCGGCGGCTTTCAAATGGTTCCGGCTTAGAAAAAACAGTTTTTCTTCCTGCCCGC
>CATJIW010000150.1 GCA_949740745.1 uncultured Lachnospiraceae bacterium
GCGGTAAAGGAAAATTAGGAGGAAGTACACTATGTTAATGAACATGGCCGATCTGCTGGCAGTTGCCAACGAGCACAATTTTGCGGTTCCTGCTTTCAACGTAAGCAGCAGCATGATCTTAAAGGGCGTGATGCATACCTGTGAGGAAATGCAGGCTCCCGTGATCATCGCCATCCATCCCGACGAGCTGGAATTCGTAGAGGACAGCTTCGTAAAGGCTGTGGTCGAGGAGGCTCACAAGGCGACGGTTCCCGTATGCATCCATCTGGATCACGGTTCGAAGTTCGAGCAGATCCTGCGGGCGATCCAGGACGGCTTCACCTCTGTTATGATCGACGGCGCACATCTTTCCCTGGAAGAGAACATAGCGCTCACGAAGAAGATTGTCGAGGTGGCTCATCCGGTGAACGTGTCCGTAGAGGCAGAGCTTGGCACCATCGGCACGGCGGACGATTACGGCGAGGCCGGT
This sequence comes from uncultured Lachnospiraceae bacterium, assembly GCA_949740745.1. GTDB lineage: Bacteria > Bacillota > Clostridia > Lachnospirales > Lachnospiraceae > Lientehia. Next base: position 470 of record CATJIW010000150.1, read on the forward strand.
TCCAAGGAGATCATTTACACCGAGGTTGACGACGCAGTGCGTTTCATCAAGGAAACCGACATCGACTGCCTGGCTATCGCCATCGGAACGGCCCACGGCCTGTATCCCAAGGACAGGAAGCCGAAGTTAGCCCTGGACAGACTGAAGGAGATCAAGGCAAGCGTCAGCATTCCCCTGGTACTCCACGGCGGCTCCGGCAATCCCGACGAGGAGATTGCGCAGTCCGTGAAGCTGGGCGTGAACAAGATCAACATCTCCAGTGATATCAAGGACGCCTTCTATCAGGAATGCCGCAAGGTGCTTGAGGACATGGGACTGCGCGAGCCTATGGCGATCTATCCCAAATGCATCGACGCCATGAACGAGGTGGTCCGCCATAAGATCAACCTGTTCGACGATGCGGATAAGGTGAAATATTACAAATAAGACCGGAAGCGGGCAGGGAAGGCATGTTCCCTGCCCCGTCTTTTGCGGCCGCCCCTTACGGCAGACGGATAGCCGGGAGGGGGCGGCTGTTTTTGCGCAGAGACACCAGCGGAACGGCGTCTTTATTATAGAAAAAACTCATAAAAGATTATAAAAAATTCCGCAGTTGTGGTAAAATGGTCGAGAGCGCTTATGCGGAAAAGAACGGAGGCAGAAGATGAAGATTACAGAAATCAGACTGGGAACAATGTCCGTCCCGCTCCGGGTCCCTTTTAAGACGGCGCTGCGAAGGGTGGACAGCGTGGAGGACGTGATCGTGGAGATCCGTACGGATACAGGGGCGGTGGGATACGGGGAGGCCCCGCCCACAGGAGCGGTCACGGGAGATACCACGGGAGCGGTCATCGGCGCAGTGAGGGACCATATTGCAAAGAGCCTGATCGGCCGGGACGTGGATGAGCTTGAGGACCTGCTTCAGACGGTGCAGTCCTGCGTCGTAAAGAATACCAGCGCCAAGGCAGCGGCTGACATGGCCCTGTGGGATCTTTACGGGCAGCTTTACGGGATCCCTGTATACAAGCTCTTTGGAGGAGCAAGGAAAAGTATCGTCACGGACCTCACCATCAGCGTCAATTCTCCGGAAGAGATGGCGGAGGATGCCAGAGAGGCAGTGCGGCGGGGCTACGACTGCCTGAAGGTGAAGGTCGGAGCCGATCCGTCTCTGGACGTGGAACGGCTCTGGGCAGTCCGGCAGGCGGCGGGGAAGGACGTCTGTCTCCGCATCGACGCCAACCAGGCGTGGAAGCCAAAGGAGGCGGTGCAGATCCTCAACCGGATGCAGGAGCGGGGGCTTGCGATCGAGCTTGTGGAGCAGCCTGTGGCCGCCCATGATCTCGAGGGCCTTAAATATGTGACGGACAGAAGCTATGTCCCGGTCCTGGCGGACGAGAGCGTGTTTTCCCCGGAGGACGCCGTGAAGATCATGGCGATGCGGGCGGCGGACTTTGTCAATATCAAGCTGATGAAATGCGGCGGCCTTTACAATGCCTTAAAGATTGCCGCCGCCGCCGAGATCTACGGCGTGGAATGTATGATCGGCTGCATGCTGGAGGCGAAGATCTCCGTCAATGCGGCGGTGGAGCTTGCCTGCGCAAAAAAGATCATTACGAAGATCGACCTGGACGGGCCGGTGTTATGCAGGGAGGATCCTGTCATCGGCGGAGCCGTTTTTAACGAAAAGCAGATTACCGTCTCCGACGAGCCGGGCCTTGGGATAAAAGGGATCGAGCCCGGAAGGCTTTCTTACCTTTCCTGACGGAGAGCGGGGCAGCTTAGGTAAAGGAGAGGATCCATGAATGCAGTCTGCCGGGATATTTTTCGGGCCATCCATGAGGGGAAATGGCTGAGCATTGAATATCAGAATAAAAAGGAGCAGGTTACCAGATACTGGATCGGCATCCGGGGGCTGGATCCTGGGAAACGGAGCCTGGCCGTGGAGGGGCTCCATCTGGGGAAATATTCTCTGGAGCGGTATGACCGGATCTATATTGACTCGATCATTTCCTCCCGGATCCTGGACGGGACCTTTTGCCCGGTAAACGGAAGGCTGGTGAAGGACATTGCCGAAAATCCTCATCGGTATAAGCCTTTGTTTGACCATGTGGCGAATTTAAAGATTTTGAATTATCTGGAGGACTGCCACCGGATGGACGCAACGCCTTACCGGAAGGATTTCGCGCTGGTGAAGGCCCTTGACAGGGAAAGCTTTATTGAAGGCGCGCTTCCTTTGGACGAGGAGCAGTATCGGACCGTCATCCGGGAATTTCAGGCGAAGGCGGACCGGGAGAAGAGGGCGGCTGAGGAGGGAGGGCGGCTTCTTCTCCAGCGTCTGGCCCTCAACGTGCTCAGCGTCCATACGGCAAAGGGGCTTTACGTGCTGGCCTACCGGCGTCTGGCCCTGGACGTGGGAGGACGGTGCCTGAAGCCGGACGAGGACGTCACCGTCTGCACGGAGTTTACGGTGGACGGCGTGAAGCAGAGCGTCCGGCGTTTTCTGGATGCGGAGGACTATGAGCTCCTTAATGATTTCGAGGCCAATGAAGAACGGATCAAGGATGCGGTGGCCGGGGCGGTACGGGGGCGGGAGGCCGTGGACGACATGCCGTATATCATCGGGCTGGGCTTTGAGTCGGCGCTGGATCTTCATAAGGAATACGGCGCCGTTTTGGAAATGTATCAGAAGGAGCAGGTTTCTGTTCCTGTCCGCGCTTTTTTCGGAGACCTTCTGGAGCGGGGGCGAAGAAAGCGGACGGAGCCCATCACCCTTCTTGACCGGAGGGTGAACCTGGATCAGCTTCTCGCCATCCATAACGCCATTTCCTATCCGGTGGCCTATATCCAGGGGCCGCCGGGCACGGGGAAGACCAGCACCATCATCAATACGATCGTCACGGCGTTTCTCAATGAAAAGACAGTTCTTTTTGTCTCTCACAACAACCACCCGATCGACGGGGTGGCCGAAAAGCTGTGCCGCCTGTCCTGGCGGGGAAGGCAGATTCCCTTTCCCATGATCCGGCTGGGCAATCAGGAAAAGGTCCGGGAGGCGCTGAGGCGCATGCGGCGGCTTTATGAGGAGACGAAGCCGCTTACGGTCTATGAAACAACTCTGGAAAGAAACCGGGAGGACCGGGTGGCAAAGGCCAGGAAGCTTTCCGGGCTGCTTAAGAAATACGAGGCCGGGCTGGAGCTTCGGGAGCGTGAGGAGACGCTGGAGCGGATGCTGGAATTTGAACGCCGCCACGGAGGATCCATGCAGATGATCCCCTTCGAGGCAGATCTTGGCGGCAGGCAGATGGAGCGGGTGAAAAAGGGGCTGGGCCGTCTGGGAAAGATCACTGACGGAGACGCCCTTGCCCTGCTGGAGGACGACGAGGAGGAGCTTCGGAAATACCTTTATTATGTGTCGGCCAAATATGTCAAGCGGATTGACAGGGAGGAGAACCGGAAGCTTCGGGAAATTCTTTTGATGGAAGACGGGGACGACAGGCTGGAGGCCTTCCAGGGGTATCTGAAGGAGACGGCCAATCTGAAACGGTTCCAGCGGATCTTTCCCGTCATTGCGACCACCTGCTACTCCTCGTACCGCCTGGGGGCTCCCAGGCCCCAGTTTGACATGACCATCATGGACGAGGCCAGCCAGTGCAGCACGGCCATTTCCCTGGTGCCGATCCTCCGGGGAGAACGGCTGATGCTGGTGGGGGATCCGCAGCCGCTGAACCCGGTCATCCTGTTGGACGAGGTGACGAACCAGAGGCTTCGCAGAAAATACATGGTGCCGGAGGAATACGATTATCGGAGCAATTCCGTCTACAAGGTCTATCTGGCCTGCGATGCGGTCAGCGACGAGGTGCTCCTGCGGTATCATTACCGGTGCCACCGGAAGATTATCGATTTTAACAATCGGAAATATTATAATTCCAGGCTTCTGGTCCGTTCCGGAAGCACGGAGGAGGAGCCTCTCGGATATGTGGACGTTGCGGACGGAAGCTGCGGGGAGAAAAATACGGCGCCTGCGGAGGCGGAGGAGATCGTCCGGTATGCGAAACGGAACCGGGACCGGGCCATCGGCGTCATTACGCCCTTCGTCAGCCAGAAAAAATTGATTGAGAGACGGCTTTTGGAGGAGGGGCTTTCCCACGTGTCCTGCGGCACGGTCCATGCCTTCCAGGGGGACGAAAAGCAGGTGGTGCTCTTTTCTACGGCCCTGACCGACGAGACCCACAAAGGAACCTATGACTGGCTGAAAAACAACCAGGAGCTGATCAACGTGGCCGCTTCCCGGGCCGTGGACAGGCTGGTAGTGCTGGCAGACAGGAAAAACCTGGAAAGACTTCACGAGGACGGGACGGAGGACGACCTTTACGACCTGATCCGGTATGTGCGGACCAACGGCTCTGCGTCGGTGGCTTCCAGGCAGACAAAATCCAGGGCCCTTGGCATCAAGCCCTTCAGCAGCGCCACGGAGGAGGCGTTTTTAACCACGCTGAACCATGCACTGGACAATCTGTGGATGACCCAGAACCGGTTTTCCGTGGAAAAGGAGGTGGCCGTCTCCCAGGTTTTCGAGAGCAACGATACCTACAGCGATCTTTTTTATTCGGGCCGTTTCGATTTCGTGGTCTATGAGGAGCGGGGAGAAAAGAAATATCCGGTCCTCGTCGTCGAGCTGGACGGCAAGGAGCATGTCACGGAGGAGGCGGTGCGGGTCAGGGACCGGAAGAAGCAGGAGATCTGCAGGGCCCATGGAATGGAGCTGATCCGGGTGGAAAACTCTTATGCCAGAAGATACCAGCATGTGAAGGGGATTCTGCAGGCGTATTTTGCAAAAACCCATTAAATACAGCCGCCGGGAAGGAAAAAAACACTGGCATTTACCGGACAGTTGTGCTATAATTGTAATTTGCCGGATTATAGTTACAAAATGAGAAGAGGAGTAACTGTCGACTGGCGGCAGCGTTTACATTATATATAGGAGGAATACACGGACAATGAGTGTACAGGTAGAGAATTTAGAGAAGAACATGGCGAAGCTGACGATCGAAGTGCCGGCTGAAGAAGTTACAAAAGCGATCCAGGGCGCATATCAGAAGAATAAAAGCAAATTTAATATCCCTGGTTTCCGCCGGGGCCGGGTGCCTCAGAAGATGATCGAGAAAATGTATGGCGTGGGCGTGTTTTATGAGGACGCCGTCAATGCGATGATTCCGGAGGCTTATGAAAAAGCCGCCGCCGAGAGCGGACTGGAAATCGTGTCCCGTCCGGAGATCGACGTGACCCAGATCGAGGCAGGAAAGCCCATGATCTTTACCGCTGAGGTGGCGGTTAAGCCGGAGGTGGCCCTGGGAGAATATAAGGGGCTGGAGGTAGCGAAGCAGGATGCCTTCGTTACGGACGACGACGTGATGGAGGAAATCAAAAAAGAGCAGGAGAAAAATGCCACGGTGGTGACCGTGGAGGACCGGCCCGTACAGAAGGACGATACGGCCGTGATTGATTTTGAAGGGTTCTGCGGCGGCGAGGCCTTTGAGGGCGGCAAGGGAGAGGATTACCCGCTGGTGATCGGCTCCGGACAGTTTATTCCCGGCTTTGAGGATCAGCTGATCGGAAAGAGCACGGGAGAAGAGGTGGAGGTAAACGTGACCTTCCCGACTCCTTATCAGGCAAAAGAGCTGGAAGGAAAGGACGCCATGTTCAAGGTGACGATTAAGGAGATCAAGGGCAGGGAGTTGCCGGAGATCGACGATGAGTTCGCCGGCGAGGTGTCCGAGTTCGAGACTCTGGAGGAATATAAGAAATCGATCGCCGATAAGTTAAAGGAGCGGAAGGAAGCGGAGGCAAAACGGGCCAGAGAGGATGAGGCAGTGCAGAAGGCCGTGGAGAACGCTTCCATGGAGATCCCTGAGGCGATGATCCGGACCCAGGCTTCCAATATGGTGAACGAGTTTGCCCAGAGGATGCAGATGCAGGGCCTTACCATGGATCAGTATATGCAGTACACCGGGACCACCAGGGAGCAGATGGAGGCCCAGATGGAAGAGCAGGCGAAGAAGCGGATCGAGGTCCGCCTGACTCTGGAGGCGGTCGTGAAGGCAGAGAACATCCAGGTGTCCGACGAGGAGTTTGACAGGGAAGCTGCAGAAATGGCCGAAAATTATAAAATGGAAGCGGATAAGTTCAAAGAACTGATCGGAGCGGAAGAGGCGGACCGGATGAAGATGGACATTGCGGTTCAGAAGGCGGTCGACCTGATTGCGGCAGAGGCAAAAGAGGTTTGACAGAAGGAGGCGTTTGCATGAGTTTAGTTCCTTATGTACTGGAATCCACAAGCAGAGGGGAACGTTCCTATGATATTTATTCCAGGCTTTTGAAGGACAGGATTATTTTCCTGGGAGAGGAAGTCAATGAAGTGACGGCCAGCCTGGTGGTGGCACAGCTTCTCTTTCTGGAGTCGGAGGATCCCGGAAAGGACATCCAGCTTTATATCAACAGTCCCGGCGGGGTAGTGACCGCGGGCATGGCGATCTATGACACGATGCATTATATCAAATGCGACGTATCGACCATCTGCATCGGCATGGCGGCCAGCATGGGAGCCTTCCTTCTGGCAGGCGGGACGAAGGGCAAACGGATGGCCCTTCCCAATGCGGAGATCATGATTCATCAGCCCTCCGGCGGAGCCAAGGGGCAGGCGACGGACATCAAGATCGTCGCAGACAAGATTATCGCCACCAGAAAGAAATTAAATCAGCTTCTGGCGGAGAATACGGGACAGCCTCTGGACGTCATCGAAGTGGACACGGAGCGGGACCATTATA